>CAXNNH010000016.1:0-12147 GCA_964203325.1 Burkholderiales bacterium
TCGGCAATCGAAAATTCGCCAAATAAAAAATCCCCACTGCCCGCAAAACGGCTACGACAGCTTTCCCAAATAGCCACGATGCGAGCGATATCGGCGCCTACGGCGGAAGTACGTCCATCAAAAGGTTTTGAAGCGCGAATATCCATTCCCATACCCTGACGCAGCGCAGCAAAGCCAGAATGCATCTCGGCGCTTACCGAGCGCGCTTCTGCACGTACCTTGCGATCGGCAGGCCACAAGGAAGGCTCTAATTCGGCGAGATATTCGCAGATGGCCTGCGAATCCCAGACCAGAATGTCGTCGTGGATCAGACAAGGCACCTTGCCGGAGGGTGAGTGCTGATAAATGTGGGCTTTACTGCCAGCAGTACGCAAGGGGATGCACACTTCTTCAAAAGGAATGCCGGCTTGCTTGGCGGCCAACCACGGACGCAGGGACCAGGAAGAATAGTTACGATCACCGATAATAAGTTTTATTGTTTGCATGGAAACCCCCTTTTGGTTTTATTAACGACCCGCCCGGTAACGATAGCCGTCGAGTCGCAATTTTGGCTTGATTGCCGCCAGATAGCTGGGCGCAATGGACTCCAGCGATACCGGTTGCCATCCTGGAGCATTGTGCTGACCGTCAGTAACGCTATCGACGGTCATCGAGCGCAGGTTATCGGGCGACAGTGGCGGATTCGGCAGTAACCAGAGCAATCCGGCTTGCAGATAAGCCCAGCCGCTGTCTGCCAGATCGATCACCCGGCGCGGTTTGCCAATCAGCGTACCGACGTATTCAACCAGTTGGCGCAGCGTATAAACCTTGGGGCCGCACATCTCGTAGATCTGCCCGAACATGCTGTGATCCGCCAGACTGCTGACAAAGGCAGCGGCTACATCGCCAACATAAACGGGCTGAAAGCGCGCCTGCCCACCGCCAAGAGGGAAAATGGGGAAGAGCCTGAGCAGTTTGGCAAACATATTGAGGAAAGAATCGCCCGGCCCGAAGATAACCGAAGGCCGGAATACAGTGATGTCCAACTCGCCCATGGCCGCAACCACGGCTGCTTCACCCTCGCCCTTCGAGCGCAGGTACTCTGAAGGGCCGTCGACCGCAGCCTTGAGCGCGCTCATATGTACCAGCCGACGCACGCCCGTCTGCCGCATGGCCGCAAGGATTTTTTTGGGCAATTCGACATGTGCTGCGGCAAACCCCCTGCCGTAAGGCAGGCGCGAGTCGGCGTCATGCAGAATTCCGACTAGATTAATGACCGCATCCTGGCCCTGCATCAATGCGGCGAGTTCTTGTGCGTCGTTAATGTTGGCCTCGACCATGTCGACCATGGGGAGCAGAATGAGCGAACGTGCATTTTCACGACGGCGCGTCGGAATGGTCACGCGGATACCGCTTTCGCCAAGACGATTGGCAATCCATCCACCGACGAAACCACTACCGCCAATCAACAGGACTTTTTTCAGTTTCATAACGCTTACCAATAAAAATGTGTCAAAAAAATGAGGGGGCAAAAAGGATTTGCACAAAGGAGCGTAAGAATGAGGCTAACATTTTACGGCAATTGCTCGCCTTTTACCTCGCTACCGGTGTGCGGCGCAACCATACCGAGCCGAGTTTTGATCGTCTGCGGTTTGCCGTCGAATAGGGCCGAATAATAGACCGCATTACTCATTACCTTCTTCACGTAATCCCGTGTTTCATTAAAGGGAATTGTCTCGGCGTAGATGGCCCCCTCTAAAGGCCGGTCTGCGCGCCAGCGGCGGGCGCGGCCGGGGCCAGCGTTATAGGCAGCAGAAGCCAGTACCGGATGGTTGTCGAGGCTCTCCAGTACCAAACGCATGTAAGTGGTGCCCAGCAAGACATTGGTTTCCGTATCGTTGACCTGTGTTTGGCGATAGTCCTTGAGGCCGATTTTAGCCGCCACCCACTTGGCGGTCGCCGGCATCAACTGCATCAGACCCGAAGCGCCAACGGTCGATTTAGCGTTAGTGATGAAGCGGCTTTCCTGGCGCATCAGTCCGTAAACCCAGGCATCGTCCAACGACTGTTTCTTCGCCGCCGGGCGCACTTGTTCGCCGAAAGGCGCCAAGTAGCGCAGTGAGTAGTCGTGCTCGTTCTTCGTTCGGTCGGCCGCTGCAATAGCACGGTCATAGACACTGGCCTTGTGAGCAAACTCCGATGCCGCCAATAGCTCACGGTCATTCATATTGCGTAAGGCCCAATTCCACTCCTTAACCCCCTCGACCCGCAGGTTTAGGCGCAAGAGTGCCAACGAGCGTTGCAATGCAGGGTTGGCGACAGCTTCGGCAACCTCGGCTTTGCTGGGCGGGCTGGCCTTGGGTGGGGTAACGATTGGCCGTTCCAGTTCGTCATCGGCAAGGTTCCCATAAAAGTTGGGCTGTGCGGACAGTTTGCCGAACAGCGTATTCGCCTCTTCAAGACGCCCGCCTGCCCGATACGCGCGGCCTAACCAATAAACCCAGGCTGGTTGTCCGGCCAGAGTTTTAGGCATTTTTTCGATGGTCGAACGTACCATTTCCCAGTCCTGAACACGTAGCGCCGCCCGCACTTTCCATTGCGCCACTTCATCGGAAAGCGGTGCTTCGCCACCTTGGCGATACCAACCCAGCGCTTCCGGAAGGTGCCGCTGGGCCGCTTGCCAGCCGATCTGACTCCAAGCCCAGGCTTTCTCACTGGCCTGCAAGCGATTTTCGATCTTGCCCAACTGCTCGGCGGCCAGGCGCGGATCGTTGCGTGCAATGCGACTGACGGCCAGCACAGCCAATTCGCGATTCATACGTTGCGCCGAATCGTTTGCAGCAGCGCCCGCTGGCCACTTGGCTAGCCACGGCAGTGGTTTTTCCGCCACAGCCTCGGCCACCTTCATATCCGGCGTCTGACTCGCGGGTAGGTAGTTCATGCTGTAGCGTGCCGCCGACATCTTATTGGCCTCGAACTGCCGACGAATGCGTTGCCACACCTGCTCGGCCAGCACGCGTTTCTCGACAATCAGTGCTTCAAGCACCGGGTAGCATGGCTCGGGCGGCTCCAACAGGGTCAGCCAGAGCGGTGCAGCCTCGTCGAGCATGCTTGCATCGTCACGCGCCCGCCGGCTCTGTAAGGCATAACAGAGCATATCCTGCTCGGGTTGCTCAAGCTTTGCATATTCGGCGTCGAATTCGCTCCACTTTTGCTTTTTGCCCAGGTGCTTGAGCCATTCGCTGCGTAGTTTCTCGGCAACGTAAGTTTTTTCGTTGCGGCGAAGAAAATTGCCCACACGCTCTGGATCGGCATCTTTCAGATCCGCCAACAAGCGCCAGTAATCGACATACGCTTCCAGTTCGTAGCCTTTGAGTTCAGGCGCGATGCTTTCAAGCTTGCTGCGCTCGCCTAAGCGAAAAGCATCGCGGGCGGCAAGAAAGCGCTCATCCTGGTTGGCTGCGGCGAGTGCAGAATGCAGCGGTAGCAGGGGAAGCGTGAAGAAAAATAGTATTTGAAGAAACTTCATGTTCAGCAGAAAATCCCAAAAAAAGCCTAGTAAACAGCACATTTCAGGATAACACATGAGTGTCGAAACAAGTCTGGAAAACACGGCAGAAGCGCGTCTCGCCTACCGTCGTTCGCTGCGCCGCCGCCAGATCGAACGGCGTTTGTCTTTATCGAAGGAGGAATGCGCACATTTTTCGGCCCGTCTATGCCGACATTTGCGCGAAAATTTCGCACAACTGGCCACGATGCGCGTTGCCTTTTGCTGGCCGATGCACAATGAAGCCGATTTGCGGCCGCTGATCGAAGAATGGAAACGCGCAGGGAGCGAAGGTTTCGACGCCTTATTGCCGGTAGTTATTGCAGAAAATACCCCGCTCGCTTTCCGTTCGTGGTCACCTGGCACGCCAATGACCGTCGACCGCTACGGCATCCCGACGCCGAGTAACGGCGATTTCGTCACACCTGACGCTCTGCTGCTGCCCGTCAACGCCTTTGATGCGGCCGGCTACCGCCTGGGCTACGGTGGCGGATACTTTGATCGCACCTTGGCGCAACTTAATTCCAGCCATCAACCGAACCACGAGCGCCCCCTGGCCATCGGCGTTGGTTTTGAGCTGGCCCGCGTCGACTCGATTCGCCCCGAAGCGCATGATTTGCCGCTCGACGCCGTTGTCACCGAAACGGGCGTCTATTTTAGCCAGTAGGTCAAGCCTCTCCTCTGGAAGGCGCGCCAATGCTCGTTCTACAAGGTACCTGCCCGGAGAGCGCCTGTTTACGCCACTCTCCAGCCATCCCCCTTGCGGATCGTTTATCCATGCGGGTCTTCAGGCATATGGCAAAAAACATTCGTCAACGGCAAGCGGGCTAACCATGCTATTTTTCAGCCCTGATCCTTGATCGCCGGCCCGGTAGCGCCATCGAATCCGACCAGGGTCAAGGCTTCCAACTCGGCGCCGCTGGTGACACCTTCGGCGAATACTTGCAGCCCGATACTGTGGGCGATGCTACTCAGCCCTTTGAGGAACGCCTGATTTCCAGAATTGCTTTCAATGCCATGCACGAAGCTGGCATCAACTTTCAGATAGTCCAAACCCAGGTCGTGCAGCTCGCCGATCCGGCTGAACTGGCGACCGAAATGCTCCAGACCAACATGGCAACCCAGCGTTTTTAAGGCCTGACAGAGTGCGCGGAACATCGCCAGGTGTTTTAGAGCACCGCTTTCAGCGACTTCCAGCCAGAGACGGAAGGCCGCGTTACGCTCGGTGCGCAATAAAGCAATCAGCTTTTCATGGAAGGTTGCATCTTCCAGCGAGCTGGCCGACAGGTTAATGGCCAGACCGCTCAGTTCGGGTTTGGCTTTCAATTCCTGCAAGCCCAAAGCAATGGCGGCCAGATCGAGTGCCGGTGTTAACTTGAGCCGCTCGGCGATGGGAAGGAAACGGCCCGCCGGCAGCCATTCGCCCTTTTCGTCGAACATCAGCCGCAGCGGGCATTCGCGGTGCAATAGCCGACCGCTCAGATCCACCACCGGGAAGGAAACCAGGCGCACCCAGTTGCGATCCAGGGCGAGATGGATCATCTGCGACCATTGGTCGGCGGTACGTGGCAGCTCATCGTCGGTGTCGACTTCTTCCTCGCGCACCGCGTTACCGCCGCCGGATTCTGCCGTCGCCAAAGCGTTATCGATGCGGGCGAGCACACTGCCCATCTCCATCCCGTAGGAGAATTTTCCTGCACCGATTGAGGCCACCGACGCATTTTCGACAAAAGGTGCCGCCGCCTTGATCAAAGCCTTGAGTAGGGCTTCGGCAGCGGCCCTAGCATTCGCTTCGCCCGGCAACAGTACCGCAAAATCCGCCCCGTTGAGACGTGCGGCGATGCCTAGAGGACGTTGCTCGCCACACTGGCCAATACAGGCGCCACTGCGACGCAGGAAATCGTCGGCCCCCGCTCGCCCCAAACGGCGGTTGATGCCCGCCAGATCGGCCAGGCGGATCATAATCAGCGAGCCGCCCGGCGCGTCCTCCTCGTCAAGCGACTGGTGCAGGCGCGCCATAAAATAGCTGCGGTTGGCCAGGCCAGTCAGCGGGTCGAAATTGGCCTCTTTGCGCACTGACTCAAGGCGCGCCGCTTCTTCGGCGAACATCGCCTTCAAGCGAACGACCGTAGCATTCATTGCCGTTGCCAGTTGCTTTAGCTCGGGCACCTTCGGTTCGTCTATGGTGACGAAACGACGCTCGGTAATCGCGTTCGCCTGGTCGATCACCGCCTGTAGCGGCGCCCGCAAGCGGCGCAAAATGATCGACCCCAGATAACCTCCGAGCAGACCGGCCAATGCGAGCGCACCCATCATTTGCCAAGCGCTGTTCCACAGGGCACCGTAGGCAAAGCGGCTGTGGCTGACCAGCGTAATGGTGCCGAATTGTTGCCAGCCCTTGCTGATTTGCGCGACACCCGGTGCGGCCTTGATCGGCAGCATTTGTACGAACCAGGCCGGCACATCGATTTCACCGCTCTCGGCCACCCGTTCGACGAGAATCTTGTCCAAAGGATCAACCACCCGGATCAATTCGTAATGACCGCTATCGAACAGCGCTGCCACGGCCAGCTCGACCGTCACCGCATCGGGATTGCTCTGGCTGAGCGACAGGGCTAGCGCCGAGGCGTTATCGGTATTCTTGATCGAAAGCTGCGATTCCAGATAGCCGCGCGCGCTGAGCATCGAGGCGAGAAGACTGCCGCCCAGAGCAAGGAGCATGCTGACAATCATGGCCAGCCAGAGTTGGCGATACATCGACATGGTAGAGATCCTCAGTCAAACATTTCTAATCTAGGAAGCCTTCGGCACGGGCACGTCGCATCAGGTCTTCCCAACGCGAAAGCCGGCCGGTACCCCCAGAGGTCGCTTTCTCGGTACCGGCGACGCCTCCGTAAATACCCTGGCTGTTGAAACTGAATACCGGCGTCAAATCCGTTCGTTTGGAGGCTGGGCGCATTTCGGATTCCAGGTTGTCCAGAATGAGCGGATCGGCGGTCGGGGTCGAATAATAGGCCATCACCATGTGCGCTTCTGCGCCATTTCCCCGATTCGCCTTGACGTAAATCAGTCGCATCTTACTGACGGGCACACCGGTTAGGCGCAAGGAATAATATTTGGCGATGGCAAAATCCTCGCAATCGCCGCGTCCACCGCCCATTGTTTCGAGCGGTGTCGCCCAATAATCGCTTTGTTGCCAAGCGCTGCTATCGGATTCGAATTGAATAAACTGATTGAAAAAATCGTTGACGCGTTTGATTTTTTCTTCTTCGCCCAACGACTGCCCTGTAGCGAGCAATTGAAACCAGTTATTGAGCAAAACCACGCGCGCCGAACCAAAGCGCGAAACCAGTTTTTGTTGCATGCCGGCCGTATCCAGCGTTGCCGCCACACACCAGACGGCCGCCAACAGATACAGAGCGGCCAAGCAGTGACGGACAAATCCGCGCCCGAATCGGCCTTCGATACAAATAGGTGAAAGTTGGGCGCTCATTGATGAAAGGCGATAATCCGTAAACGCAAAAGGGGACACTGTGAAAAACCGGCTTTTCTTTTATGTACTGCCGGAAGGATGCCTCTGTTCTCGTATATTGCCAACATCGCTCGGCAGATGCAAATCTGGACGCACTAAGCGTAAGCTACTTTTTGATGGAAGCTCAAGCGTGCGGGCCGTAGAATAGGTATCGGTTATTCGGGAAATACTGCGCCAAATATCGTAATATAGCGCCGGAAACGTAACACTATCGCTATAACTTTGCTGCGCCGAAAACGAAGATCGTCAGAAACCTTGCCAGAAGTCAAGCGCAGCGTTACGCGCGAGGGAAGGTTGTTAGTCTCGGTAGTCGTATGTTTGGTTGAATATCAACCGGCAAATACATATTTTCAAATCAGAATAAGTCAAGACTCATAGCTGGGGGCTTACACATGGCAATCAAGAACACGATCATGCGAACGGCGTTAGCGCTTATGCTAGCCAATATTTATGCGCCCGCAGGCGCGCAAACGCAGAACATGCCTCCATTGGGCGAACAGGCCATCCCCCCCATGGGCGAGGCGGTGCAAAATCGGCAAGAACAAACCCTGAAGGGCGCAGCGCAGAGAGCTGTTCTGAATAGCCCGGAAGCCCTTGCGCGCTGGCATGCCTTTCGCGCCGCTGCGGAAGAGGTTGACGTTGTGCGCGGCGGTTTTCTGCCGCGCGTTGATGCGACTGCCGGTGTCGGGCGGGAGAGAGTCCGGCAGGACGGTAGCAGTGACCTTGACTACACACGCCGAGGATTGGGCCTGACGCTCAACCAGATGCTGTTCGACGGATTCTCTACCTCCAGTGATGTTAAACGTCTGGGCAAAGCCAAGCTTGTCCGCTATTTTGAGTTACTCGATGCCTCTGAAGCGGTGGCCCTGGAAGCGGGTCGAGCCTACCTGGATGTCGTGCGCCACCGTGAGCTGGTCCGACTTTCCGAACAAAACTACGCCGAGCACAAGACGGCCTACGACCAGTTGAAGCAGCGCTTCGATTCCGGTGTCGGCAAAAGGGTGGATGTCGATCAGGCGGCTAGCCGGTTGGCTCTGGCCGATGTCAATTTAACGACTTCGTTCTCCAACTTGCACGACGTTACAGCTCGATATTTGCGGATCGTCGGCACTCAGCCGGGTAAGCCTCTCGCTTCGCCGGAGAGAGCGGAGCAAGGATTCCCTGCGACGGCCGAAGGAGCTTTGCTTATCGCCCTGAAATCGAACCCCTCGCTGCGAGCGACGGTCGAGAACATTGAATCGTCACAGTACGATATCGATGCGCGCCGTGCGGCTTTCTTTCCCAGGCTGGATCTGAAAGCCTACAGTCAGGTCGACAAAAATTATCAGGGAGCACCGGGTAAACGTACCGATGCGGCGGTAGAGTTGGTACTCAACTACAATCTCTTCAACGGCAATAGCGATGCAGCGCGTAGCCGACAGTATCGCGAGCGCAAAAACGTTGCGATCGACGAGCGCGAAAAGGCTTGCCGCGACATGCGGCAAACGCTGTCGATTGCCTATAACGATGCGGTGCGCCTGAAGGAACAACTAGGCTACATTGCCATTCAGGTCGATCTGGTAGAAAAAACACGGACGGCGTACCAAGATCAGTTCAAGATTGGGCAGCGAACCTTGCTTGATCTACTGAACACGCAGAACGAGTATTTCGACGCACGTCGCGCCCAGGTCAATGCAGAAATCGACCTTTCTTTGGCTTACTTGCGCACCTATGCCGGCATGGGGCGTTTGCTTGAATACCTTGGCATCAAGCGTGTGGAAGATGAAAACACGCCGAGTGACGGAGATCTTGCCGATGTCGACATGTCGGTGTTATGCCCGGCTAGTTCTCCAGAGGAGGTGCGTGCGAATCGTGGAGCCATCGTGCCTAAACCGGCTCCGGTCGTGGAAGTACCCATGGCTCCCGCGCCGATCATCCAGATTCCGGATCAGCCAGGAGGGGGTAACGCCGATGTTTCCCGGCGTGTTGAAGATTGGCGCGCCGCATGGGTGTCACGCTCCATGCAGAATTACCTGCCGTTCTATTCGCGCAACTTCGTTCCTGAAGGCGCTGCGCCTCACACAGAGACTGGGTTTGTGCCCGATGGCAGCAAACAGCGCGAGGCGTGGGAGCGGCAACGTCGGCAACGTTTAGCAGGCGCGGTTGGCATCAGTGTCGATATTCAGGATCTAGTCATCCGTATGTCGGGCCCAGACATGGCGACCGCCGAATTCCGCCAGACCTACCGCTCGGATAGCCACAGCGACACGGTTAATAAAGTGCTGGACTGGCGTAAAGAGAGCGGTGAATGGAAAATTGTTCGCGAGTACACCCGCTAGTAGTCAGGCAACTTGAAAGTGCGGACCACCCAGTCACCAAGTTAAGGTTATGTTTTCTTGGTGACTTGGCGCCCGGCCTCAACGGGCTACTGTTTGGAAACTTTCGTCTTCACGCAGGAAACGCCACTGGCCAAGCGGCAGGTCGCCTAGTTTCACCCGGCCGATACGCACGCGCTTAAGGCCCACCGCCTTGATACCGACCAGTTCGCACATACGGCGTATCTGACGTTTGCGCCCTTCACGCAGGACGAAGCGCAATTGATCGTCGTTCAGCCATTCAACCTTGGCCGGCCGTAACGGTCGGTCGTCCAAACTCAAGCCGTGATTGAGCAGGGCCAGTCCTTTTGCATCGAGCCGGCCTTCAACACGTACCAGATATTCTTTGTCTACAGAAGAGTTTTCGCCAATGAGCTGGCGTGCCACACGACCATCCTGGGTTAGCACCAAGAGACCCGTCGAGTCGATATCGAGACGGCCTGCCGGAGCAAGACCCTTGAGATGGCGCGGCTGGAAAGAAGGGGTGCCCGGCGTCAGCACCTGGTTTTCAGGCTGAATCAGCGTTACGGCCGGGATAAAGCCAGGCTCTGGCTGTCCTGAGACATAACCCACGGGTTTGTGCAGCAAGATGGTCATCTGTCGCTGCTGGCAGGCATGCGCCTCTTTGTCCAGGGTAATCTTAACCGAGGGATCGACGCGCGTTCCGAGTTCGGTCACCTGCTTGCCATCGACAAATACCCAGCCGCGCTCGATATAGACATCGGCCTCGCGCCGCGAACTCAAGCCGCGCTCGGCCATTAACTTGGAAATACGTACACCGTTTGGAACATTGCTCGCCATCCCAAGTGCCTGCGGCTGACGCAAAGTGCCTACTGGCTTTACGGCAACCGGCGCGCGCGAAGGTGTTCCGCGCGCCTTTTGTTGTGGGGGTGACGGCCTCGTTTCACTGTACGCTTCACTGCGCGCTTCGCTTGCGGATAATCTCTTGGACGCACCGCCCCGAATGGGCGGGCGTCCACCGGTTACGCCCGCTTCCTGGCCCGGAGCCTTGGATGGCAAAATCAGCGTCTTGCGCCGAACATCGGACATTGCCCAGCAATCAGCGAATATCGAGCAGTTCGACTTCAAAGACCAGCGTGGCATTCGGCGGTATGACGCCCCCTGCGCCGCGCGTGCCATAGCCGAGCGCGGGCGGAATGGTCAGTTTGCGCGTACCGCCGACTTTCATTCCGGCAACGCCTTCATCCCACCCTGAGATCACCTGACGCTGACCCAGCCCAAACTGGAAGGGATCGTTACGGTCCTTGCTCGAATCGAATTTGCTGCCGTCGGTCAACCAGCCGGTGTAATGAACTATCACGTTCTGGCCAGCTTCGGCGGTAGCACCGGAACCGAGCATGATTTCCTCGATCTGAAGACCGCTGGGGGTGGTAATAATTGACATGTGAGTTCCTGAAAAATTTTTGAAGGGCGAAGTTTAATCCAGACTCGCCGCCGGAGCCAGTTTAAGCAGCTATCAATGGCGAGCGATTTCATCGAGGGCGCTGGCTGAAAGATGCTGCGTTTCACCCCAAATATCTAATGTCCAGGCATCGCTGCTGGCTGTCAGCCAAGTGATTCCGGCGTTGGGAATCAGGAAGTCACGCGGTAAATCGAGCCGATTGCCGCGCACAAAGCGATTTACGATGTCGAGTACGCCACCGTGTGTGACCAGAACGATGATCTGTCCTGCGTGTTGGGCGGCTAGCCGGCGCAGGCATTCGGTGACGCGCTCATTAAGTTGGCGCAAACTTTCTCCGCCTCCAGGGATAATGGCATCGGGGTCGCGGCGGGCAAACAGTTCATAGCTCGCCGGATATTGACGGCGTGCCGCATCGTAGGTCAGCCCCTCGAAGATGCCATAACGACGCTCGCGCAACTCGCTTGCCGCAATCGGTGTTACGCCCACAGCCTGGCCAATAAGTTCGGCCGTCTGCCAAGTGCGCTGCAGATCGCTGCTGTAAAGAGCAGCCACGGGTTGATTCGCCAGCCAGCGCGCTGCGGCTGCAGCCTGAGCCAGGCCCTGCGCATTCAACGTAATGTCGACATGCCCTTGAATGCGTTTTTCAACATTCCAAGCAGTCTCGCCATGGCGAACTAGGCAGATTCGGGTCGGTTTCATAGTCAAGAATATAATTACGTAAAACTTGTTGGTATAACGCTCTAATAGATTGATAAAATGGAAATTTATTTTTATAAAAGCAGATTTTGCCTATTGTAAAACGTGTTTTTGCAAACGTAAGCGTGCAATAATTGCGGATCTTTTGCGTGGGCAGTGTCGCATAGCGTTGTTTTTTACCGATTGGCCGGATACATTAGCCAGCCTACGTGCAAGAACAAAGCGCTCGGCTCCCAGCCGCCCGGATTCTACGGATTCTAAGCTCTAAGCTATCTTCGGAAGGACATTTTGTGAAAGCCTTACTGACGCTCTCGAACTTGATCGATGCGCTCACCGAGCGGATTGGCAAATCGATCATCTGGCTGGTGTTGATCGTGACATTGATTAGCGCGGGCAATGCGCTGATGCGCTATACCATCAACTACAGCTCGAACGCCTTCCTCGAAATTCAGTGGTACTTGTTCGGAATGATCTTCCTGCTCGGCTCCGGTTATACGCTGATGCGCAACGAGCACGTACGCATTGACTTGATTTCGGGTAAATTCTCGAAACGCGGGCAGACTTGGATCGATATTTTTGGCATCATTTTTTTCCTGATGCCGATGGCCATCACCGT
>CAXNNH010000017.1:0-11991 GCA_964203325.1 Burkholderiales bacterium
CTCAAGATCCTTGTGGTCAAACTCTACCGGGTGCCGTTTGAGTATCGCGCCATCAGCGTCCCCTGTATCAGTTGTTACACCAAACAGGAGATCTGCCTCATAGGTTTTGTCGGCCTCAAGCAAATCTGCCGAGAACTTGGTCGCTTCGCCAAAACAGAGGGGGAGCAATCCGGTTGCTAGTGGGTCGAGTGTCCCTGTATGGCCCGCCTTGGCCGCTGAGAACAAACGACGCGCAGCCTGCAATGCCGAATTCGAGGTCATGCCAGCCGGCTTGTCAAGCAACAGCACTCCGTCCACGCGCTGCCAACTGCGTTTGGTAGTCAAGATCAGTGTTCTGGGGTGCGATCTGAAATTGCCGAGGCTTCGGCAATCAACTTGCTTAAGTCGGCACCGCGCTCAAGCGATTGATCGTAAACAAAATGAAGCTGCGGCGTTGTGTGAATGCTGATTCGTTTACCTAGCTCACGGCGCAAAAAACCAGAGGCATTTTGTAGCCCTGTCAGAACATCCGACAGGGCTTCACCCCCCGCCAAGGAACTGAAAAACACTTTTGCGTGCGCATAATCAGCCGTTACTTCAACATCCGTCAGACTAATCATGCCCACGCGCGGGTCTTTAAGCTCAGTACGGATCAATTCCGCCAGCTCACGACGAATCTGCTCCGAGACACGATCCTTACGCGAAAACCCCCGGTTAGCTGTCAATTAAAGCTTCCGTGCAATTTCGTGGATTTCATAGACTTCAAGTTGATCACCTTCCTCATAGTCGTTGAAATTCTTTAAGGATAAACCACATTCGAAGCCAGATCTAACCTCCTTAACGTCGTCCTTGAAACGCTTAAGCGACTCGAATTCGCCGTCCCAGACCACAACATTCTTACGCAGCAAACGCGCCCGAGAGGAACGCTTAACCACCCCTTCAAGCACATAGGAACCGGCAATGGTACCGATCTTCGTGGCGCGGAAGACTTGGCGAATTTCGACCAACCCAGTAATTTCTTCGCGTTTTTCCGGGGATAGCATGCCGGATAGCGCGGCCTTAACCTCGTCAACAGCATCATAAATGATATTGTAGTATCGAATATCGACACCAAAACTTTCGGCTACCTTGCGCGCGCCCGCGTCGGCACGGGTATTGAAGCCAATGATAACGGCCTTTGAAGCCTGTGCCAGATGTACATCTGATTCGCTGATGGCACCAACCGCACCGTGAATAACGTTGACCTTGACTTCGGCTGTTGACAGCTTCTGCAAGGATTGCACCAAGGCTTCCTGCGACCCCTGTACGTCTGCCTTTATGATAAGCGGCAGCATTTTGACTTCAGTTTCCGTCATCTGATCGAGAATAGTCTCCAGATTAGCGGCCTGCTTTTTCGCCAGCTTGACGTCACGGAACTTGCCTTGACGGAACAGCGCAATTTCACGCGCCTTGCGCTCGTCTGCCAATACCACCGCATCCTGTCCAGCAGCCGGCACATCCGACAAACCGAGGATCTCGACTGGAATCGATGGCCCGGCCTCTTTGATCGTCTTTCCGTTCTCGTCCATCATGGCGCGAACACGACCAAAAACTTGACCGACCAGTAATACGTCGCCCTGACGTAGAGTTCCAGACTGTACTAGTAAAGTAGCTACCGGACCGCGCCCCTTGTCCAGACGGGCTTCGATAATCAAACCTTTGGCGGGTGCTTCCCTCGGTGCTTTCAGTTCCAGTACTTCAGCCTGCAATAGCACGTTCTCCAACAATTCGTCGATGCCGACGCCGGTCTTGGCCGAAACAGAAATGAATGGCGAATCACCGCCATACTCTTCCGGTACCACTTGCTCGGTAACCAGTTCCTGCTTGACGCGTTCGGGGTTGGCATCAGGCTTGTCGATCTTGTTGACTGCCACAATGATCGGTACACCTGCGGCCTTGGCATGATGGATAGCTTCCTTCGTCTGCGGCATTACGCCGTCGTCGGCAGCTACGACCAGAATAACAAGATCGGTTGCCTTGGCACCACGTGCACGCATAGCCGTAAAAGCCTCGTGACCAGGTGTGTCAAGAAAGGTCACCATACCGCGATCGGTTTCAACGTGGTATGCGCCAATATGCTGGGTGATGCCGCCAGCTTCACCGGAAGCAACGCGGGTGCGACGAATATAATCGAGCAAAGAAGTCTTACCATGGTCGACGTGCCCCATGACAGTCACCACTGGAGCCCTCGGTTCAAGCGGTATGTCTTTGTGATCGACCGAATCGTCAAGAAAAGCGTCGGGATCGTCGAGCTTAGCCGAGAAAGCCTTGTGCCCCATCTCCTCGACGATAATCATTGCTGTTTCTTGATCCAGAACCTGGTTGATGGTGACCATTGACCCCATTTTCATTAGAGTCTTGATAACCTCTGTCGCCTTGACAGACATTTTGTGTGCCAATTCGGCAACCGAGATCGTTTCAGGAACGTGAACCTCGTACACAATCGCCTCTGTAGGCGCCTGGAAGGAATGCTCTTCCTCCACGCTACCCGTTCGACCCTGACGTTTGCCGTGCTTGTTATCGCGCCAACCCGTGTTTCCAGTGGCGCCACGAGTCTTCAGACCAAGGCGTTTATTGGCACCCTCGCTCTTCCACGGTGCCTTCTTCTCGGCTGGTTTCTTATCGGTCGTTACGGCGGCTGATTTAACCTTAGCCACAGGTTTGTGCAAAGTCTTATCTTCGCCAGGTTTCTCGCTCGGTGTTTCCTTAGGTTTCTCGCTCGCAGTCTGCGCAGCAACCTGTTTGGCGACTTCAGCGACTTTGGCAGCAGTTGCTTTCTCTTCTGCTTCCCGTTTAACGCGCAGCAGATCGGCGCTACGCTCCTGCTTCTCCCTAAACTCCGCTTCCTGACGTGCGCGCAATTCACCGTGACGACGATCTTCTTCGGCACGCAAACGTTGCTGCTCTTCACCAATAATCGATGCGCGAGTGACTACTTTTTTCGCACTGGCAGGTTTTGAAACAGGGGCTTCAACAGGCACGGGTGCCACGACTGGCTCCTGTTTTACCTCCGCCAGCGGTTCGGGAGTAGTAGGCACCTCCGCGAGATCAACCGGCGCAGGCGTCGACTCAATAACCGGCTCTGGCACGGCTATTTCTGGAATCTCGACAGCAACAGGCTCCGGTGTCACTTGAACAGGTACTGGAACCACCTCTATAACCTCATGCACCACTTCTTCGCAAACAGATGGTGACGGCAAAGGCGGCTCAGTTGGCATGGACTGCTCACTTACCAGATCAATCCTCGGCTTACCTTGCCCCTCGGATTGATCTTCTGGAGCGTCTCGTTTTACCAAGACACGCTTTTTGCGAACCTCAACCTGAACGGTGCGCGACTTACCATGCGAGTCATGCGCCTTGATTTCGCTGGTTTGCTTACGAGTCAACGTAATTTTGGTTTTACCATCGGCCTCGCCGTGCGATCGACGCAAATACTCCAGCAACCGTGATTTGTCTTGCTCTGAAAGTAGATCGTCTGCCTTGCTTTTCGCGACACCGGCCTTTTGCAACTGCTCAAGCAGCGCACCCGCCGGCATTTTTAAATCGGTGGCAAATTGGGCAACACTTGTTTGCGCCATGGCATTTCCTCTTTTCTGCTTACTCGAACCAGTGCGCACGCGCCGTGGTAATCAATTGTTTAGCCCGTTCCGCATCTATGCCGGTCATTTCGGTAAGTTCGTCGATGGCCAGATCCGCTAGGTCATCGAGCGTTTTGATACCGCCGCCAGCCAGCTTGGCCGCCAAAGCTTTATCCATACCTTCAAGAGCGATCAAATCCTCAGCCACATCGTCGAGTTGTTCTTCAGTGGCGATTGCTTCGGTCAGCAAGACGTTGCGCGCTCTGTCGCGCAACTCCTGAACAGTAGTTTCGTCGAAAGATTCAATTTCGAGCATTTCCTGTAGTGGAACGTAGGCAACCTCTTCTAGTGTGGAAAAACCCTCTTCGATCAAGATATCGGCAACTTCCTCATCGACATCCAGCTTTTCCATGAATAACACGCGAATCGCCGCAGTTTCAGCTTCTGCCCGGGTCTGAGACTCTTCCTCAGTCATCAGATTGATTGTCCATCCGGTCATTTCCGAGGCCAGACGCACGTTTTGGCCACCGCGACCGATGGCGATTGCGAGATTGTCCGCATTAACCACCACATCCATACTGCGCTTGTCTTCGTCCACTACTATTGAGCTAACTTCAGCCGGTGCCAGAGCACCAATCACAAACTGTGCCGGATCGGACGACCACAGAACAATGTCGACACGCTCGCCAGCCAACTCATTAGTAACTGCAGTGACCCTAGCTCCCCGCATGCCGACACACGTACCAATCGGATCGACACGCTGATCGTTCGACTTGACGGCAATCTTGGCACGCATGCCCGGATCTCGGGCCGCCGCCTTAATCTCAAGCATTCCGTCATCAACCTCCGGTACCTCAAGTTCAAATAGCTTGATAATAAATTCAGGTGCAGTGCGTGAAAGAATCAATTGCGGACCGCGTGCAGCGCGGTCAATACGTAGCAAAAAAGCCTTGACCCGGTCACCCACCCGCAGATTCTCACGCGGGATCATCTGATCGCGCGGTAATAGCGCTTCGATTTTGCCAGTCTCGACAATCGCGTTACCACGCTCCATACGTTTGATTGTTCCGGTAACGAGATGCTCCTTGCGATCAAGGAAATCGTTCAAAATCTGCTCGCGCTCGGCATCGCGAATTTTTTGCAAAATTACCTGCTTGGCCGCCTGTGCGCCAATACGGCCAAAATCGATCGGCTCCGACATTTCTTCAAGATAATCGCCGATTTCTACCTCGGCATCCTGTTTTCGGGCTTCAGAAAGCGGTATCTGTGAATTTTCGTTCACGTACTCGCCTTCGCTTACAACCTCCCAACGACGGAAGCTCTCGAAGTCACCTGTTTCGCGATCAACCACGACGCGAACATCCGCCTCGTCATGAATACGCTTTTTGGTTGCCGACGCAAGGGCCAACTCTAGCGCACCGAAGACAATGTCTTTGGTCACGTTTTTTTCGCGGGCCAGTGCATCCACCAGCAGCAAAATTTCGCGGCTCATCTTGTAAATACCTCCGAATTCAACACGCCAATCGATGCTATTTAGTCAAACTTGGGAACCAGCCGAGCCTTGTCAATGTTTCCAAGATCAAACTCCAGCACACTCTTTTCGCTCAACTCAGCAGAGTCGATTTGCAGACATACTTTCCCGTCCCGCAAGCCCTGCAGAACGCCATTAAAATTCCGCCGACCATTCGCCGGGAGGCGTAGCTTGAGATTAACTTCCGAACCCGCGAAACGCTCAAAGTCGACCGCTTTTTTGATCGGACGATCCATCCCGGGCGATGAGACTTCGAGACGATCATAATCGACATTCTCGACGGTTAATACCCGCGATAACTGATTGCTGACCAGTGCGCAGTCGTCAATATCGACTCCGTGCTCCTTGTCAGGTTTGTCGATGAATAAACGTAGCACCCGACCGCGCGGACTCCGCTCTACGTCCACCAGCTCATAGCCGAGACCCGTTACCGTTTTATCGAGAAGTTCGTGCAAATCCATAGCTACAAATAAAAAATGGGCGAAACGCCCATCCCCGCAAAAATTGCCCCTGAATTGGGGCTTGGCCGAAGAAACCCGCGCAGTGTAACGGAAAATAGCAGCTAGGTAAATCTTTTAGCTGCTTTTCCCCCTATTACCTAGCGTTCGCGCGGCCTGCGCAGTGGGCGACTTGGCGCGGGGTTATCCATCCCAAAATCAGCCATTAGCTTCTGCACTTCGGCATCGCGCAGCTCCAAAACCTGTCCACGTTTGAGATTCGGCGGCAGGATAAACGGCCCATAACGCACTCGCATCAAGCGGCTAACCACCGCACCAACCGCCTCGAACATACGTCTGACCTCCCGGTTGCGACCCTCGAACAAGGATACCCGATACCAATGATTTGCCCCTTCCCCGCCTGCTTCCTGGAAAGTCGAAAACTGTGCTGGGCCGTCGTCCAATTCAATGCCATCAAGCAAACGTCTCCGAACATCGTCGGCCAATTCACCGAGAACTCTTACGGCATATTCACGTACCAAGTTGTAGCGCGGATGCATCAGGCGGTTGGCCAGATCTCCGGAAGTCGTGAATAACAACAGGCCGCTCGTATTGAAATCGAGGCGACCCACAGCAACCCAGCGCCCCCCGGACATTTTGGGCAGCGAAGTAAACACGGTTGGCCGATGGTCGGGGTCATCGCGCGACACGATCTCCCCTTCCGGTTTGTGGTAAATAATGACGCGCGGCAAACGGTTGGAAAATTTCAGATGAACGAGTTTGCCATTGATCTTGATCCTATCTCCCGGGACAACCGACTGGCCAATATGTGCTATCTCACCATTAACGTTGACTCGCCCCGCAACAATTAGGTCTTCCATCTCACGACGAGACCCAACACCACTCTGTGCTAGCAGCTTGTGCAGTCGCTCTGGTTTACTCGGCATCTCCTTGTGACGGCCACGCTTTGATTCATCGGCACGAGCCATACGTGGCGACCTGCTAGACCTGGGCAGCGTAGCGGCTTCCGTCGCTTCTGCTATATCAGCCTGGCCTATACCCTCAATATCCTCATTTTTTTTCACAAAAGTTGAAACTGGAGCGGAGCGCCGCCGTTGTGGGACATTAACTTGATCGGCTAAAGGAGGGCGTGGAGAACGAAAAGACCCTCTTGGGCTTTGCGCGGATTTACGAGTTTTATTGGGCATCTGCTAGTTCCAGGGTTTGATTGATTTTTTCCAAAGGCGGCAATTCGGACAAGCTACGCAAACCGAGGTCGTCAAGGAATTTTTTTGTAGTGGCCAACAAGGCTGGGCGACCGGGTGTATCGCGATGCCCCACCGCATCGACCCAACCACGCTCTTCAAGCACCTTGACCACCTGCGTCGCCACAGTAACGCCACGAATTTCTTCGATATCGCCGCGCGTCACTGGCTGACGGTACGCGACGATTGCCAAAGTTTCAAGCACAGCACGCGAGTAGCGTGGCGGCTTTTCCGGGTTGAGCCGCTCCAGATAGGGTAGGTACTCATCTCGTGTACGGAAACGCCAGCCACTGGCCAACTGCATCAACTCCACCGGTCGCCCGCCCCATTCGTCGCGCAACTCATCGAGTAGGAAACGTAATGTCTCTGCGCCTATTGGCTCGACAAAGGCCTTTCTTAGTTCCGAGACCGGCAAAGGCTGCTGCGCGGTGAGCAACAGCGCCTCCAGGATGTGCTTAACTTGTCCGGGTTTAAGGGAAAATTGCGCGGGAAAATTAGGGGGGGTCGTTTGCTTGCGTTTCGCTACGGCCATTAGCCAACCTCACATAAATCGGTGCAAAGGCTTCCGTCTGGGTCACTTCGAGCAAGTGCTCGCGCGCCAGTTCCAGTAAAGCCAGAAAGTGCACCACGAGTATCGCTACTCCGAGTGCTGGCTCAAACAAATCGCCAAACTCGACAAAATCCTCGGCGTCGCGCAAATGACGCAGAATCAACCCCATGTGCTCGCGCACTGACAATTCTTCACGTTGCACGAAGTGATGCCTATGCAGTTTGGCCTGGCGCAGGATGCTGCCCCAGGCATCTTGAAGATCCTGAACGCTAACCTCCGGCAATCGCTGTTGCAACGACTTTTCGACCCAGACCTCGACCCAGTCAAAATCGCGCTCGGCTTGTGGCAGCTCATTAAGGCGATGCGCTGCCAGCTTCATCTGCTCGTACTCAACTAAACGACGTACCAGCTCAGCACGCGGATCCTCAACCTCCTGGCCGTCGGCCACCTTGGTTCGCGGCAGCAACATGCGCGACTTGATTTCGATCAGCATGGCAGCCATCACCAGATAATCGGCCGCCAACTCAAGATTATGCATGCGCATGGCCTCGACGTAAGCCAGATATTGCACGGTAAGCGGCGCCATCGGAATATCCAGCACATTCACGTTGGCCTTGCGGATTAAGTAAAGCAGAAGATCGAGCGGCCCCTCAAAAGCATCCAGCATAACTGCCATGGCATCGGGCGGTATATACAAATCGAAAGGCATCTGACACATCGGCTGACCATAGATACGTGCGAGCGGCTCTGTCGCTACAGCCACAGAATCGGCCTCATGCACGTCGAGTGCTGCAGCATTGCTCATCGCCGACTGCGAACCACAACTACCATCAACTGTAGTTCAACCCCATCGCACCACGTACGTCATGCATCGTCTCTCTAGCCATTTTGCGCGCCTTGGCATTACCGTCGGCAATAATGTTTCGTACCAGCGTCGGATCGTCGAGATAGGTTTGAGCACGTTCGCGCATCGGAGCCTGCTCGCGGAGAATTCCGTCGATCACCGGCTGCTTACAGTCGAGGCAACCAATCCCTGCCGTGCGGCAACCTTGCCGCACCCATTCCTTGCAGGTTTCATCCGAATAGACCTGATGCAGTTGCCAAACCGGGCACTTTTCCGGATCCCCTGCATCGGTACGGCGTACACGGGCCGGATCGGTCGGCATGCGTTTAACTTTCAGTGAAACCGAGGTCTCGTCCTCACGCAGGGTAATGGTATTGCCGTAAGACTTAGACATTTTCTGACCATCGAGTCCAGGCATACGCGAGGACTCCGTCAGCAAAGCACCGGGTTCGACCAGAATCATCTTGCCCGTCCCTTCGAGATAACCAAACAGGCGCTCGCGATCAGCGTGCGAGAGATTGCGTTCCTCGTTGAGCAGCGCATGGGCTTGTATGACAGCTTCTTGCTCACCCCGTTGCTGGAAACGCACCCGCAACTCTTCAAAAAGTCGCGCTTTCTTCGATCCCAGCTTTTTCATAGCCTCCTTCGCCTTCTCCTCGAAACCAGGCTCGCGGCCGTAAAGATGGTTAAAGCGACGGGCAATCTCACGCGAAAATTCAATGTGTGGCACTTGATCCTCGCCAACGGGCACCTTATCGGCACGGTAGATCAGAATGTCCGCCGACTGAAGCAAGGGATAGCCCAGGAAGCCGTAGGTCGATAGATCCTTGCTATCCAGCTTCTCCTGCTGATCCTTATAGGTAGGCACACGTTCCAGCCAGCCAAGTGGCGTCATCATCGATAACAATAGATGCAACTCGGCGTGTTCAGGCACTTGCGACTGAATGAACAGGGTCGCCTGTGCAGGATCAACGCCAGCCGCCAGCCAATCAATCACCATGTCCCACGAAGCTTTTTCGATCCCCTGCGGGTCATCGTAGTGCGTAGTCAGCGCATGCCAGTCCGCCACGAAGAATAAGCAGGGATGCTCATGTTGGAGCTTGACCCAGTTTTTGAGAACACCGTGGTAGTGGCCAAGATGGAGGCTGCCGGTGGGGCGCATGCCGGAGAGAACTCGTTCTGAGTACATAGATGGCGTCAATGAAACTGAAAAAGAAAAATGATCAAGGACCGAAACTGGGACACGATAGGCCCCATTATGCTATCCAGAATACCGGTAAAGAGCAGCAACAGGAGAATAGGAAACCCCCAGCGCTCAAGCTGGGCAAATTTCCAGGCCAGTGCGTTCGGTAGCAAACTAACGGCAATACGGCCACCATCCAGCGGTGGCAAAGGCAATAGATTGAGTACCATCAACACCAGATTGATGTTGATGCCTACTCGGCTCATTTCGGCGAGCGGCAAACTATAGAGATTGGGCGGCATCAAAATAGCTATCTTGAGTAAAGCAGCCCAAAAAATTGCCATAATCAGGTTAGACGCTGGCCCCGCTGCTGCAACCCATAGCATGTCGCGCTTCGGATCGCGCAAACGGCCAAAGTCTACCGGGACTGGCTTTGCCCAGCCAAACAGCATGGCACTGCCCGCCGCAAAATAACTCGTGGCCAAAATAAGTCCCGGTACCAGCAGGGTGCCGACTGGATCGATGTGGCGTAACGGGTTAAGAGTGATGCGTCCGGCCAGATACGCCGTTGGATCACCGAAATAGCGAGCTACATAACCGTGTGCCGCTTCGTGCAACGTGATCGCCAGAATAATCGGCAAGGCGGCGATGGCGATAGCCTGAATCAGCGCTTCCATCGACTCATAACCCAAAAGGTGTCAGTGACCCGCGTCCGGCGCGCACCAGCGTTGGCATGGCACCGGTCAGATCGACCACGCTAGTTGGCTCAATACCGCATTGCCCCCCATCGAGAATCAAATCCAGGTGATCATCCAGGCGATCCTGGATCTCCCAGCCCTCCGTTAACGGCGTTTCGTCACCCGGCAACATCAAGGTAGAAGTCAACAACGGCTCGCCAAGTTGTTCCAGCAAAGCCAGAGCCACCGCATGTGCTGGTACGCGCAGACCTATCGTCTTGCGTTTGGGGTGCAACACGCGACGTGGCAATTCCTTGGTACCCTCAAGAATAAAAGTATAACTACCCGGTGTCGTCGCCTTCAGTAAACGATATTGCGCATTGTCGACGCGCGCAAACTGCGCGATTTCCGAAAGATCGCGGCACATCAACGTCAAGTGGTGGCGGTCATCAACCCCGCGAATGGCCCGGATGCGCTCCACGGCGTCCTTATCGCCCAAATGACACCCCAGCGCATAACAAGAATCGGTCGGCAGAGCGATCAGCCCTCCTTTGCGAACTACCTCGGCAGCCTGATGCAGTAAGCGCGCCTGCGGATCCACTGGATGAATCGTGAAATAATGTGCCATGATTTAGAAACCTCGTCTCAAAACAATTCCCAGACTGGCTTCAAACCATCCGGCAAAGGCGGTAGTTTGCCCAAGTCCACATAACTCTCACCCGGCCCGTGAAAATCCGAGCCACGCGATGCCAGAAACCCATATTCATTAGCCAACCGAGCGAAAGTACCCACGTTCTCTTGCGAATGGCTACCCGACATTACTTCTATCGCTTGCCCACCCAGATCCTTGAACTCGGCAAGAAAACGCCGCATATCACGGTTACTCAGCTTGTAACGACCAGGATGTGCCACAGCAGCAATTCCACCGGCCCCGCAAACCCAGCCAATCGAATCGGCCAATGTCGCCCAGCGATGATCGACGTAGCCAGGACGCCCCGGAACCAGATATGACTCGAAAACACTACGCACATCCTTGCAAACACCACTCGCAACCAGATAGCGTGCAAAGTGTGCGCGACTAATCAGGCTGGGATTTTTGGCAAAATGCATGGCACCTGCAAAAGCATTGCACACCCCGATTTTCTCCAGATCGGCCGACATCCGCTGCGCACGATCAAGGCGCCCGGAACGGATGGTTGCCAGGCCGGCATTAAGCTGCGCGTCGTCGACGTTAAACGCCAAACCGAGAATGTGGATCTGC
Source organism: Burkholderiales bacterium (assembly GCA_964203325.1). Lineage (GTDB taxonomy): Bacteria > Pseudomonadota > Gammaproteobacteria > Burkholderiales > Rhodocyclaceae > JACQYA01. The sequence goes on from CAXNNH010000017.1 coordinate 11,345, forward strand.
AGCCCTTCCCATTCGATCGATATCTCGACGCCATTGGTAAATAGCATACCCACTTCATCGGCCGCTGCACGAGCCGCCAGTAGACCACCGAGGTCGTCATGATCGGTCAACGCCAATCTATCAACACCATTCGCCGCTGCTCGACGAACAACCTCGTCGGCCGGCAACAAGCCGTCGGACGCGGTGGAATGGCAATGAAGGTCGCAGTTCAGCACGGGAGATAAACCATTGGAGGAGAAAAAATAGAGGAAATTCAAGCGGTGCATGATAACACAGGGGGCGGCTGACCCCTGTGGAGCGCATTGCCCAGGGTGCATCGCACCCAACCAGAAATTCTATTGTGATTTACGGTGTGAAATAGTCGAATAGTTGTTTACGCTCGGCGACTTGCAAAGGGGCCGTTCAGACCCCTTGATTTGTCTAGTTTTCAGTCCAGCTTCGCTATCGAATGCCAGCTTACTTTCTGCTCTGCACTTATCTCAGTGAAAAACGATGGGGCTTGCCCAGCCGACGCAGTAATCGTCGAGCAGGGAGTCGATTGAATCTTCGTCACGCTCGTTGTCGGGAATGCCTTCGATTGCCGCACGTAAATCGATGGCGATCGAACCGAGCACAAACAGACTTCGGCTTCCCGTCTTGTCGACCAG
>CAXNNH010000018.1:0-11898 GCA_964203325.1 Burkholderiales bacterium
CCATCGACCGTGTTGCCACGGGTCGAAACGTTCTTCAGCGGCTCCAGCGTCAGGCCGTCAAGGATGGTGTACTGCGGCGGCCAATAGGAACCGACCACGGCATACTTGTCTTCATAGCCCTTGAACTTGGAAGTTTCGATCGAACGCGCCTCGAAGCCAGCCTTAAGCGTGGCGACGGTGGTCGGCATTTCGGTCCACAAGTCGATCAGATCGTAACGGCCGTCGCGACCGATAACGTGAACGTAACGGCCAGAAGTCGACATACGCGAAATATGGACGGCGTAGCCGGTCTTGACGATGGCCCATATTTTCTTGGTGTCGCCGTCAATCAGCGCTACCTCACCCGAGTCACGCAGGGTGACCGAGAAGACGTTGGCCAGATTAATGTTGTTCATTTGCTTGGTCGGACGCTTGTCGACCGGAATCAGCAGCTTCCAGCTTCCCTTGATGTCGGCCAGGCTCCACTCCGGCGGCGCCTCGGCGGGCATCTGGATGTAAGTCGCCATATCGCTGATCTGCTGCTTGGTCAGAATATCGTCAAAGTTGACCATGCCGCCTTCAGTACCATATTGCATGATCTTCTCAAGCCGCGCCTGGCCGAGCTTGGTCGTATTGGCTGGCTCAAGGTTCTTGCCGGTAGCACCCTTGCGCAACATGCCGTGGCAACCGGCACAGCGCTCAAAATAGATTTTGCCGCTGGCTGCTTTGGCTTCCGGCGACAGCGTCGGCGCAGTCTGCCCAAAAGCAGTGCTCATGGCGAGCGGCAACGTGGCCAGCAGCAGCGCGTTACGAATTCCCTTTTGCATGTTCTTCCTCTCCTCATTAGATAACAGATCCAACGCCTCAGGCAAAAGACACCCTAAGCTAGGCGAAAGAATGATGGCTTTAGATGGGCAAGTCTTTGACTCAAGTTGCAGTTTTTTGACCCAGATCAATACTTTCAATCATGGCACGAATCTCTTGGCAAGAACCTGTTGAAACTAGATGAAACGGCGCTTATGCTTGCGCCTCGACAAAAAGAGCCTATCGAGATGAAACAGACTCAAAACAATACAAGCAACGGAACGGTTTATCTCGTCGGCAGCGGCCCAGGAGACCTCGACCTATTGACCTTGCGCGCCGCACGCTTAATCGGCGAAGCGGACGCCCTCGTCTACGACCAACTGATCGCCGACGGCGTGCTCGATCTGGCACGTCCCGACGCGCAAAAAATTTATGTTGGCAAGAAAACCTCCAACCACACCGTTCCGCAGGAGGAACTTAACCTACTGCTCGTACGCTTGGCCAGAGAAGGAAAAAAAGTGGTGCGCCTCAAGGGGGGAGATCCTTTTATTTTTGGACGCGGCGGCGAGGAAATCGAAACCCTGTTTGAATTCGGTATCCCCTTTGAAGTCGTTCCTGGCGTCACGGCGGCGGCGGGTTGTGCGGCCTACGCCGGCATTCCGTTGACACATCGCGATCACGCCCAGACGGTCACTTTCGCTACCGGTCACCTCAAAGACGGCACCGTCAACTTGGACTGGGCCGCACTGGCCAGACCGAATCAGACGATCGTCTTCTACATGGGAATTGGTGGTATCGGAGAAATTTGTCGGCAAATGATCGCCTACGGCCTGCCGGGATCGCATCCGGCCGCCGTTGTACAAAACGGCACCACGGACCGTCAGCGCGTGCTGACCGCCGATCTGGCGACCCTACCCGAAACCGTCCATGCTTCTGGCGTTACTTCTCCAGCACTAATTATCGTTGGCACAGTGGTGAAATTGCAGGAAAAGCTGGCCTGGTTCGGCATGCGTCCAATCCAGTCTTAGTCAAATACGCAGTTAGACAAGCAGTGCGATGGACAGCAGGATGCTGTAGAGAAGCTGCAGCCAGGCAGTTCGTGCCAGTAACTCGTTGAAAACAGCCCCCGGCGCTTCGCGCCGAAAGCGGCCGATTTGTAATAACACCGTCGGAATAAGCAATAGCGGCAGTGCAAACCAGGCGCTGCGGGTAGTCAACAGCGCCAGTAATGGCAGGAAAACGAAGGGCAACAGCATTTCCGCCATGTAAATGCGGAGCGCCCAACGACGGCCGAGAACCACCGACAACGTCCGCTTGCCGACCTTGGCATCGGTCGCAAGATCGCGATAGTTATTGACCGTAATGACCCCTGCTGCCAGAAAACCGAGCAAAGCCCCCGCCAGTAAGGCTCCAGCGCTCACGGACAGAGCTTGCAGATAATAGCTACCGCTAACGGCCAGCAACCCAAAGAACAGCCAAACGAAAATCTCACCAAAAGCGCTATAGGCAATTGGCCGTGGCCCGCCGGTATAAGCCCAGCCGGCGAACAGCGAAGCCAGACCGATGAGCACAATGGGCCAGCCGCCATACCACGCCAGATAAATGCCGAAATTGAAAGCCAGACCAAAGGCCACCCAGGCGCCTCGCCGCACCGCCTCGGGTGGCAACCAGCCCATCGCCGTGGCACGCGGTGGCCCGAGACGTTCGGCCGTATCGGCTCCCCGTTCAAAATCCGAAACGTCGTTGTGCAGATTGGTGCCAATCTGGATCAGCATGGCCGCAAGCAAGGCCATCAGCGCCGGTTGCCAGATAAAGACGTGAATCTGCGACCAAGCGACTGCACTGCCGAGCAAGATCGGCGCGATGGAAATGGAGAGCGTTTTCGGGCGTACAGCCAGCCACCAAGCAGCAGCGCGAGAAGGTGTCGGCAGGTGGGCTGCAAACAATGGAGTTGCAGACGGGGAAGCAATCATTGAGTTACGACGTGTAATGCTCATCTTCTTTTCTGGTTCGTTGTTTTTTAGCTTGCTGCGCCCTGCCACCATTAAGTAATTTGAGCTTGCCCGAATGGACGCCAAGGTCGACAAAATACAATCGATACTAGGGGCAGTCACACTGACAGTGGCGGCATAACTTCGCCAGGTAATTCTTCTGGCGAGAACTGCTAGGGAGCCGCTGATTAATTGTCATTTCGAGCGAAACGTGAAATCTAAATTGTTGATTTTAAAGATTCCTCACTACATTCAAAATAACATAATGGAATAAATAAGCCATCCTTAGCAGAATCTCAGCCAAGTGCGCAGCGGCTTTGCTGAAGATGGGAGTCTGCTGTCGTTCGTCTCGGTTGAGGTGTGTGTAGCTTATTCCTGGGAACTTTGACTTGGCTGTCTAGAGGGCAGATAAGCGCTTATAGATAAGCTTTCCGGTCTAAGCATATACATTTAGCAAACATAATCCAAGTGTTCGTTAGCCGAATAACTTACTTGCTAGCGCCTACTCTCACATCTCGCCCTCTTAACCGCTTAATCAAGATTACGCTTCGAATTTGAACCGCTTAGGCATTATTTAGCAAAGTTTGGTCAAATAGTTGCGAACCCCATCAATATCGAGAAAATAGTGACAAAGCTCCTTTCCATCATGCAATAGCACGGGTACCAGTTCGTTGTAACGTTGTTCAAGCCTTGGATCCGCATCAACATCCATCACTTCAATGGCTATCCCAAACTCGTTTGCCAGTGGTGTTAAAGCGTTTTCCATGTCCTGACAGAGATGGCAAAAGGTGCGAGAAATCAACGTTAGTTTTGTCGAATTTCTCACATCAATCACTCTTCTTGTCGGCCAAACCTTTGATCGTTACAAAAGTCTGCACCTCACCCCGCCGAATCAACAACGTTACATGGGCGCTTTTGTCCAACTGAGCCAGCATCTTATTGAATTGGTCAATACTCTTTATTTCAGTGCTTATCCCGCGCGAAATAAGTGCCAAAATAACATCTCTTGTTCGAAGATCGGCACGGACTACGTTGCTACGAATATCTTCGATAAAAAGTCCACCATCAACTTTCAGCTCACGTTTCTGTTCCTCTGTTAACTCGGAGAGCACCAACCCTAATCGATTTGCAGCCGATTCGACCGTCTTTGAGTTCTTGAGGGCTTTAGTAGCGACCTTCTCGTCCAAAATTTCACCAACAATAAGGCTCAGCTCCTTGTTTGCGCCCTTTCGCCAAATCTGGATCGATACTTTAGTTCCAGGTCTCGTCGCACCAACCATGCGTGGTAAATCGTTCGAATTGGAAATGGTTTTTCCATCGAACTTGAGAATAACATCCCCAGCTTCGAGCCCAGCTTTATCTGCCGGCCCTCCTTTTTCAACGGAGCTAACTGCGGCACCTTGCACCTTGCTTAGTCCGAACGAATCGGCCAGGTCTTTCGTAATTTCCTGAATAACAACGCCAATACGCCCCCGGCTTACTTTGCCGTTGGAGCGAAGCTGTCCCTGAACCTCCATCGCCACATCGATCGGAATCGCGAAGGAAATGCCCATAAATCCACCTGAACGACTATATATCTGCGAGTTAATACCGACAACTTCGCCTTTCATGTTGAACAATGGACCTCCCGAATTACCAGGATTGATGGCAACATCGGTTTGGATGAAAGGAACAAAGTTTTCCTGCGGGAGTGCGCGCCCCTTGGCGCTGACAATTCCAGCGGTCACGCTGTTATCAAAACCAAAGGGGGATCCTATCGCAACCACCCATTCACCTACCTTGAGCACATTGGGATCTCCTAGATAGACCACTGGTAACCCCATAGCATCAATTTTGATTAATGCGACATCTGTCCGTTTATCGAAACCAATCACCTTGGCTTTAAATTCGCGTTTGTCCGTCAAGCGGACGAGGATCTCGTCGGCCGATTCAACCACATGAGCATTGGTTAATACGTAACCGTCTGCACTTATGATAAAACCAGAACCTAAAGAGCGACTTTCAAATTCACGAGGAGATCCCTGGATGCCCGGTTGGCGTGGAACAAAACGACGAAAGAACTCAAACATTGGGTCGCTCTCGTCAAATGGAAACGGCTGGGCATTACGTCCGTTACCACGTAGCACTTGAGTTGTACTTATATTGACTACCGCGTGGCCCTGTTTTTCGACAAGTTCAGTGAAGTCAGGCAACGCTCGACTTTGGGCTTGGGCCAGCAGTGAAAATAGCGCGAAAAAAAATGCCGTAAAAATTATTTTCATAGCAAATAAAACCTCTAGGAACCGTGGATTGATCGTGGAACAACCTGTAGAGCACAGATTTGAGGTTAAAGAGGCAGAATTCAAGCGCGAATCGTGGGTTGAAAACGTTTATCTTGCGACGGTGACGACTGTGATCGCCACAAAACAACCCAGGTTAATAACAAACACACAAGTGCTCCGAAAATAGCCCCCATTTCCCCTGCAAGCATCGATCCAAAAATTGCCCCAGCGAATAGAGCCAGTAGCGGCAACCCATAAGCGTAAATGGCACTGCGTCGGACGGCACCATCGGGGACGACAATTCTCACCCGTTGCCCAATCGTGGCATTTGCGGGATTCAAAACACGAAAAGTACGCGGTGCATTGCAAAACATTCGACCAATGTTATTGCCTCTACACCCACCTTCCTCCTCACACCGACCACACCCTGCCTCGTCCATACGTACTACTGCAAATTCATCTTCCAGGCCGGTAATCGTACCTTCGGCATCAATCATGGCTACTCCTGTATGGTTTGGTCGATATGCGCTTTGCAGGTATCTTTAGAGTTTTCCGAAACATTGATAAGCATTGCACAGAGGATGCTGCAAAAATAATTGTCAAGTTGTTTGCCAGAACCACATTTTGTGGCCCTGCATAACTACCATCTACGATCAGCAGCCGTATCGAGCAGAGGGCGCAATTTGGCAGCTACCGATTCGCGAGCGCGAAATATCCTCGAACGAACGGTACCGATTGGGCAATTCATGGAAACTGCAATTTCCTCGTAACTCAAGCCTTCAAGCTCACGCAAAACTATCGCAGTACGCAATTCTTCGGGAAGCGCGTCCATCGCTGAATTGACGGTTTCTCCAATCTGCTTAGACTGTAGAAGACTTTCCGGCGTGTTGATGTCGCGTAACTGATCAGCGTCTTCGAAACTTTCTGCTTCGTCAGCGTCGAAATCGGTTGATGTTGGCGCACGCCGACCTTGCGCGACGAGATAGTTCTTGGCGGTATTGATTCCAATACGATATAGCCAAGTGTAGAAAGCACTATCGCCGCGAAACGATGGTAGCGCCTTGTAAGCCTTGATAAAAGCTTCTTGCGCAACATCTTCGACCTCGGCAGCATCACGGATGAAACGCGACAGCAGGCGAACCAGCTTGCGCTGATATTTTGCAAACAGTATCTCGAAAGCACTTCTGTCGCCGCTCTGCGCGCGTTCGACCAGTTTTTGGTCAACTTCGCGATCACTCATACTCTATAAGTTCCATTTTCGACCGTGTCGTGTTTTGCGTAAGAGTATAGCTCATGCATCCAATCACCGTGCTACCACGACAGCAACTCAACGAGGCATGACAAAACCTTCCGATATTTACTGTCGTACTGTTGTTATGGTGCCGAAAACGGCGTGATATAGTTTCTCTCTTTCTAGCAAGGCACACACCGTGGCACTTCGTTTCGACGTTTTGATTATTGGCAGCGGCCTGTCCGGACAATCGGCTGCTCTTCGTCTCGCAGAGACTCATAAAGTTGCACTAGTCAGTAAGCGTGCGCTGGAAGACAGTGCTTCCGGTTGGGCGCAGGGCGGTATTGCTGCTGTACTCGATAGCCGAGACTCTATCGAAGCACATATTCGAGATACCATCACGGCGGGAGCCTATCTTAATGACCCGAAGTCCACGCGGTTTGTTGTTGAGAATGGCCGTCGCGCCATTGAGTGGCTCATTGAACAGGGAGTGCCCTTTTCGCGCGATGATGCTGGATATCATTTAACCCGCGAAGGTGGCCATAGTGCTCGACGGGTTATCCATGTTGCCGATGCAACTGGCCAAGCCATTCAAGATACACTCATGTACAAGGTTCGCCGGCACCCAAATATCACGATTCTCGAAAGGCATATTGCCATCGATTTGATAACCGGTGCGAAACTCGGGCTGAAAACTAATCGCAATCACTGCTACGGTGCCTATGCACTTGACAGCGATAGCGGTGAAGTGCTGACGATTGGTGCGCCGTTTACGTTGATTGCCACGGGAGGGGCCGGTAAAGTTTATCTTTACACGACCAACCCAGATACTTCGACTGGTGACGGCATTGCCATGGCTTGGCGCGCTGGCTGCCGAGTAGCCAATATGGAGTTCATCCAGTTTCATCCAACCTGTCTTTATCACCCACAGGCTAAATCTTTCCTTATTTCCGAAGCTGTACGTGGCGAAGGAGGAATTCTGCGCCTTCCAGACGGTACGCGTTTTATGCCTGCCCACGATGCACGTGCCGAACTTGCTCCGCGTGATGTAGTGGCGCGCGCGATCGATTTCGAAATGAAAAAGAGGGGGCTTGACTGCGTATATCTGGACATTTCGCATAAATCTACAGAATTTCTAAGCGATCACTTTCCCAATATTCAGGCTCGCTGCCTCGAACTGGGCATTGATATTAGCCGTGAACCCATACCCGTCGTACCTGCCGCGCACTACACATGCGGCGGAATAGTTACGGACCTTCGCGCTCGAACCGATATTTCTGGTTTGTACGTAGCTGGCGAAGCATCATGCACAGGACTACACGGAGCCAACCGACTGGCCAGCAATTCTCTCTTGGAATGCCTGGTCTTTGCCGAGGCCGCTGCTAAAGACATCATGGCGCAAGCAAACGTTCCATTGCCCGATCTTCCTCTCTGGGATGCCAGCCGCGTCACTGACCCAGACGAGGAGATTGTCATCTCACACAACTGGGATGAGCTGCGTCGCTTCATGTGGGATTATGTGGGAATTGTGCGTACCACCAAACGTTTGCAGCGTGCTCAACACCGTATTCGCCTACTTAAGCGTGAAATAGAAGAATTTTACTCACACTTTAGGGTAAGTCACGATCTGATCGAGTTACGCAATCTGGTTGTTACCGCTGATCTTATCGTGCGCTGCGCACTACAGCGCCGAGAAAGCCGCGGGCTTCATTTCAGCCGAGATTATCCAGAAATGCTACCGCAGGCTAGAAATACACTGATTAAACGTCGTTCCCGACCTGCTCTCTAACGCACCACAGCAACCATAAGCGGAGTACCCGGAACTGCTCATCAGACATGCTATCGGGTAGCAGTGGAATATTTCTGATGCGCTTCTCCTCGCCAAGCTGCAAGCGCAAAACTACGAGACTGCTAAATACTGTGCAATCTGGCATCACTTTGGCAGGAAATCGGCTGTCAGCCCCTACAGTAACGATACATTCAGGCTTTGCAACATCATCAAGTCGCAAGGCCAGGATCTCGCCGGTTCGTAGCGAATGCCAAACAGACAGCGCTATCGCAAAGACAAGGAGACAACAAGTTATCCATGGCCAAGACAGTACTGACACGCTGGCTAGCGCAAGCCCATGAAAAAATAGCAGAAGTACCAATAGAACGCGCGAGCGGCGCAGTTCTATTTGAATGGGAAACTCCACTTCATGCCACGGCAAAGAGGAGCAGAATCTGCTGGCTAAACCCGTTTGAAAACTACTGTTCCGTTGGTGCCGCCAAAGCCGAATGAGTTGGAAAGCGCAACGTCAATCTTCATCGGACGCGCTTCATTAGCACAATAGTCCAGATCGCATAATTCGTCCTGGTTGAAGAGATTAATGGTGGGTGGTGAAACCTGATGGTAGATCGCCAGCGCAGAAAACACGGCTTCAATACCACCTGCTGCCCCCAACAAGTGCCCCGTCATTGACTTGGTTGAATTAACGACCAGCAGTTTCGCATGATCGCCAAATGCACGCTTTACTGCGATCGTTTCTGCTTTGTCACCAAGGGGCGTAGACGTACCATGTGCATTTACATACTGAACATCCTGCGGATTTAACCGTGCGTTGCGTAGAGCGTTGCTCATGCAACGTGCCGCCCCCTCCCCATCTTCACAGGGGGCTGTCATGTGGTTAGCATCAGCACTCATTCCATAGCCAACCAGTTCACCGTAAATTCGAGCGCCACGGGCCTTGGCATGCTCGTATTCTTCAAGAACAACAACGCCGGCTCCCTCTCCCAACACAAAACCATCGCGATCCTTGTCCCAAGGACGGCTGGCTGTCTTTGGATCGTCGTTGCGTGTCGATAGGGCACGCGCGGCGCAAAATCCGCCTAGCCCAAGGGGGGAAAGTGTCGCTTCTGCACCACCAGCGATCATGATGTCTGCGTCGCCGTACTCAATAAGCCGTCCTGCATCGCCAATACTGTGCGTTCCTGTTGAGCAGGCACTCACTAAAGCGATGTTCGGACCTTTGTAGCCATACATGATCGACAGGTTGCCCGAAATCATGTTGATAATCGAACCCGGAACGAAAAATGGTGAAATTTTTCGTACTCCGCTAGCAACAAATTCGTCACGAGTATTCTCAATTAGCGGTAAACCACCAATACCTGATCCAATGGCAACCCCTATACGTTCGGCGTTAGCCGGATGCGCTTCAAGACCAGCATCCTTAATCGCCTGAATACCGGCCGCCATACCGTAGTGGATAAAAGTATCCATACGGCGTGCTTCTTTTGGCGACAAATAGTGGCTAATATCAAAATCCCTAACCTCGCCTGCTATCTTCACAGGAAAGGAGGAAACATCGAAACGTGTAATCCGGTCAATTCCGGAGCGTCCGGCGAGGATATTCCCCCACGCCTGTTCGACAGAACTACCAACAGGAGAAACGATTCCAAGGCCGGTGATGACGACTCTGCGACGTGCCAACTTTTGCTCCGGGGAAATAAAAAATCGGTTATAAATAAGCAGAAGGTGTGGCTGCTATCAAAGCATCCACCCTACCAGACTGACCATCAAAAAAACAATGTGCAGAAGTACTCTTTTGAAAATTATTTCTTGTTACCGAGAACGTAATCGATCGCCTGTTGCACATTGGTGATTTTCTCAGCCTCGTCATCAGGGATCTCGCACTCAAATTCTTCCTCAAGAGCCATGACCAGTTCAACCGTATCCAGCGAATCAGCACCGAGGTCATCTACGAATGAAGATTCGTTCTTGATGTCCGCTTCATTAACACCAAGTTGTTCTGCGACGATTTTTTTGACGCGCTGTTCGATATTATCCATTAGAGGGCTCCTTCCCAGGGTTATTCATGTATGAAACAAACTTTAGCATTTTATCAAACTGATTGCTGCTTACCAAACTACCAGACAAACCAAACGGATTTATAACTAATTTCCCCTACCCAGTATTAATCCATATACATTCCGCCATTAACATGGATGACCGTACCTGTGATGTAAGCGCCGCCGGGCGACGCAAGGAAGAGCACAGCGGCTGCAACATCTTCCGGACGTCCGAGGCGTGCTAAAGGAATATTCGTTATTAGCGTTTCTTTCTGCTTGTCGTCGAGTAACTTGGTCATATCAGTATCGATCAAGCCGGGAGCAACACAATTAACCGTTATGCCACGACTACCTAGTTCACGAGCCATTGAACGGCTCATACCCGCCACTCCCGCCTTGGCTGCGCAGTAGTTGACTTGCCCCGGATTGCCGGAGTGACCAACCACCGAAGTGATGTTAATTATTCTACCGCTACGCGCCTTCATCATGCCTCGCATGACTGCTTTAGACAGGCGAAAAACCGCTTTTAAGTTGGTGTCCAATACCGCATCCCACTCATCATCTTTGAGTCGAATCGAAAGGTTATCGCGCGTAATACCAGCGTTATTGACGAGAATACTGACCGCCCCATGTATTTTTTCAACATGGCGAATAAGTGTGTCGACTTGCGTCGCATCACGAACTTCAAGAACAGCCCCCTCTCCTTTAATGCCAGCAGACGACAAATACGCTGAAATCCTTGCCGCACCTTCCTCACTCGTCGCTGTACCAATAACGGTAGCTCCCTGCCTGCCTAGTTCCAGAGCAATTGCCTGTCCGATACCGCGAGATGCACCCGTCACCACCGCCACTTGCCCGTTCAGCATATCACTACTCCAGGGTTAAAATTGCGGCTTCGATTGCAGGCAAGTCTGTCAGAGCAAGTCCAGCCACGCCCTCGGCACAACGTTTACTTAAGCCGGCCAATACTTTGCCAGGACCACATTCTGCCACCGTCGTTACCCCCATTACCGCCATTTTCTGTATCGTCTCAACCCAGCGCACAGGCGAGTATGCCTGACGAATCAGTGCGTCCTTAATTCTTGTTGGTTCAGACTCGATGGCGACATCCACGTTATTGATCACCGGAATCTGCGGGGCCGAAAACGTCAATTCTGCTAAACGCGCAGCTAACTTGTCGGCTGCAGGCCGAATCAATGAAGAGTGAAAAGGGGCAGAAACCGGGAGCAGCACTGCACGCTTGGCACCACGAGATTTGCAGGATTCGCATGCCTGTTCCACTGCCGTTTTACTGCCTGCAATGACGGTCTGCCCTGGCGCATTGAAATTGACCGGTTCAACCACTTCGTTTGCTCCAAGCATCGCTGCAGCCTCGGCGCAGGCCTCAAAAATTTTGGCGTTATCAAGTCCAAGAATAGCCGCCATCGCCCCCGTACCGGCGGGAACTGCTTCCTGCATGGCTGCAGCACGCAAACGAACCAAAGGTACAGCGTCCTTGAACGGAATAACACCAGCCGCGACCAAGGCGGAATACTCACCGAGACTGTGTCCGGCAAGCACGACCGGTACCTTACCCCCTTTTGCCAACCATAAGCGATAGGTAGCCACACCAGCCGCCAGCATTAACGGCTGCGTATTTACTGTTTGTGCCAACGCCTCGACGGGGCCATCGGTAGCTAACTGCCAGAGATCCTGACCAAGTACCAACGACGCCTCATCAAACGTAGAGCGAACCACGCCAGAGTCACCGTAAGCAGACATCATTCCAACAGACTGCGACCCCTGACCGGGGAAAACAAAAGCA
>CAXNNH010000019.1:0-11897 GCA_964203325.1 Burkholderiales bacterium
GCTTCGCACCGTCTCGTCGATGTAGGTAAACGTCTCGTCGCGTGGCACCAAGAATCGCTATGGCGCTTGGCGATCAATTTCACTGAGTTCTGGGTTGAAGAGCATCCCACCATCGCCCACCCAATGGATATACGCACATTTTGCAGCACGGTAAATGTTGTGCGTGAAGAATGTGCGAGTCTGGAAATACGCCTTCAGCGCCTAGAACGCCAATAGCGTTGAAATGGGTGATTATTGAAAATTTATTCACCGATACAAAAAAGGCAGCCTACTGGCTGCCTTTCTATTTTTATGCATTGCATCAACGCACGTTCAATGACTCCTACGCATTTTCTTGATCGCTTGTAGTTGAGCAACTGCCTGAGCCAGTTCAGCTTCAGCCGACGCGTAGCCAACATCCGAGGAACGGTCTTTCAAGGCTTCTTCGGCGCGACGCTTGGCTTCTATCGCTTTTGCTTCATCCAGATCATGTGCCCGGATGGCTGTATCTGCGAGAAGTGTAATGAGATTCGGCTGAACCTCAAGCATTCCCCCTGACACGTAAACCAACTCATACTCTTCGCGGTCTGGCACCTTTAAGCGTACGGTTCCTGGCCTGATCCGCGTCAGGAGTGGTGTATGGCGAGGATAGACACCCAGCTCTCCAGATTCACCAGGAAAAACGGCAAAATCTGTTTCGCCGGAAAAAATCAGTTCCTCGGCACTGACAACATCGACATGAACTCTGAGTGACATGGTTTCCTTCCCTTGCTAACCGAAGTCCGTACAGTACTCAGCACGAACCCGGTGTGCGCAACTGATTCAGCTTAAAGCGTCTTGGCCTTCTCGAATACTTCCTCGATACCACCGACCATGTAAAACGCCTGTTCTGGAATACTGTCACATTCGCCATCACAGATCATCTTGAAGCCCTTGATCGTATCCTTGAGGGTAACGTACTTGCCAGGCGAACCGGTGAACACTTCGGCCACATGGAAAGGCTGTGACAAAAAGCGCTGAATTTTACGAGCACGGTAAACTGAAAGCTTATCTTCAGGTGACAGTTCGTCCATGCCCAGAATCGCGATAATGTCACGCAACTCCTTATAGCGCTGCAGAGTCATCTGCACAGCACGAGCTACGTTGTAGTGCTCCTCACCCACCACCTGCGGATCCAACTGGCGAGAGGTGGAGTCGAGCGGATCGACTGCGGGGTAGATACCCAGCGAGGCGATATCACGTGACAAGACAACGGTCGAGTCAAGGTGCAAGAAGGTAGTAGCCGGCGACGGGTCGGTCAAGTCATCGGCCGGCACATAAACAGCTTGGATAGAGGTAATCGATCCGACACGGGTCGAGGTAATACGCTCCTGCAACCGACCCATTTCTTCAGCCAGCGTAGGCTGATAGCCCACAGCGGAAGGCATACGACCCAGCAGCGCCGATACTTCGGTACCGGCCAATGTATAGCGGTAAATGTTGTCGACGAAGAACAAAATATCACGTCCATCATCACGGAATCGCTCGGCCATGGTCAGGCCGGTCAGCGCAACACGAAGACGGTTACCGGGCGGCTCGTTCATCTGACCAAACACCATCGAGACTTTATCGAGAACGTTGGAGTCCTTCATCTCATGGTAGAAGTCATTGCCTTCGCGAGTCCGCTCGCCCACACCGGCAAACACAGACAAGCCCGAATGCTGTTTGGCGATGTTGTTGATCAGCTCCATCATGTTAACGGTCTTACCTACGCCAGCACCGCCAAACAGACCAACTTTGCCGCCTTTGGCAAACGGACAAACCAGATCGATAACTTTGATACCCGTTTCCAGTAGATCAACTGATGGCATCAGCTCGTCAAACTTCGGCGCTTTCTGGTGAATTTCACGACGTTCATCGGTGCCGATAGGACCTGCTTCGTCAATCGGACGCCCGAGCACGTCCATGATGCGGCCCAATGTCGCCTCACCCACCGGAACAGAAATGCCTTTGCCGCTATTATTAACCTTCATGCCGCGGCGCAAACCGTCGGAAGAACCCATGGCAATTGTGCGCACGACACCATCGCCCAACTGCTGCTGGACTTCAAACGTCAGATCTGACTCGCACATATCGGACTCTTCTGCCTTGTCGAGCAGAAGAGCATCGTAGACCCTGGGCATCGCATCACGCGGGAACTGAATGTCCACCACGGCGCCGATACACTGAACAATGTTTCCTTGACTCATCGTCGTATCCCCAAATCAATAAACTATAGATCGTGCGATCAAACAATCAGACAGCCGCTGCGCCGCTGACGATCTCCGAAAGCTCTTTGGTAATCGCTGCCTGACGAGCCTTGTTGTAGACCAGTTTGAGGTCACCGATCACGTCCTTGGCATTATCCGACGCCGATTTCATAGCAACCATTCGAGCACTTTGCTCGGAAGCCATGTTTTCAGCAACCGCTTGGTAAATCATCGCCTCAACGTAGCGTACCAACAAATCGTCGATTACTGCTTTGGCATCAGGTTCATAAAGGTAGTCCCACTTGTTGCCATCGCTGCCCATCATCTCGCCAGACAGAGGCAATAACTGATCAATGACTGGCTCCTGTTTCATCGTGTTAATGAAACGGGTGTAAGCAATATGAAGTACGTCAATCTCGCCCTTCATGTAAGCATCAAGCTGAACCTTAACCGGTCCGATCAGCTTTTCAAGGTGCGGCGTATCACCTAATCCAATAACATGAGATACGACTTTTGCACCAGCACGCTGGAGAAAACCAAAGCCCTTGTTGCCGATAGCGGTGGCCTGCAGCTTTTTGCCTTCGGCATCCCACTCTTTCATCTTGCCCAAGGCAAGACGCAGCACGTTACTATTCAGGCCGCCACACAATCCCTTGTCAGACGTAACTGCTATCAGCCCTACCGTCTTGATTTGCTCACGCTTGATCAAAAAGGGGTGTCGATAATCAGTTAGTGCATGTGAAAGATTGGCAGCAACACGACGAATTTTCTCGCCGTAGGGTCGGGCAGCTCGCATCCGATCTTGCGCTTTGCGCATTTTGGATGCGGCTACCATCTCCATTGCCTTAGTGATCTTTCGCGTATTTTCTACGCTCTTGATCTTGTTACGGATTTCCTTGCCGCTAGGCATGGCGCTCTCCTCGACCGATCAGGCCAACGTGGCCTTGAACTCCTCGATCGCCTTGGTGAGCTTTTGCTCAGCGTCAGCGTCAAGATCCTTGCTCGTCTCGATTTTACTAATGAGGTCGGCGTATTTTTGCTTGACGAAGGTATGCATTTGCTTCTCCGTTTCCAGCGCCTTCTTTACCTCAACATCATCGAAGAAGCCTTTGTTCACCGCATGCAACGTGACAGCCATTTCGGCAACTGTCATCGGCGAATATTGTGGCTGCTTCATCAACTCGGTTACCAGACGACCGCGGTCGAGCTGCTTACGAGTTGCTTCATCAAGATCGGACGCAAACTGTGCGAATGCCGCTAGCTCGCGATATTGGGCTAGTGCCAGACGAACACCTCCACCCAGTTTTTTGATGACTTTTGTCTGTGCCGCACCACCCACCCGTGAAACAGAAACACCGGCGTTCATTGCAGGGCGGATACCGGCATTAAACAAGTCGGTTTCCAAGAATATCTGACCATCGGTAATCGAAATGACATTGGTGGGAACAAAAGCAGATACATCGCCTGCTTGTGTTTCAATCACCGGTAACGCGGTTAATGAACCGGTCTTACCCTTGATCTCGCCATTGGTAACCTTCTCGACCCATTCTTCGGAGACGCGAGCTGCTCGCTCCAGCAGACGGGAGTGCAGATAAAAAACATCGCCAGGATAGGCTTCGCGACCAGGCGGACGACGCAGCAACAAGGAAACCTGACGGTAGGCCCATGCCTGCTTGGTCAAGTCATCATAAATAATCAGTGCGTCTTGCCCACGATCACGGAAATACTCACCCATTGTGCAGCCAGAATACGGTGCAATATATTGCAGCGCAGCAGATTCGGAAGCGGCCGCTGCAACGACGATGGTGTAAGCCATCGCACCATTTTGCTCAAGCTTGCGCACCACATTGGCGATGGTTGATGCTTTCTGACCAACAGCGACGTAAATACACATCACATCCTGGCCTTTTTGATTGATGATCGCATCAATCGCCACTGCAGTTTTACCGGTCTGGCGGTCGCCAATAATCAGCTCACGCTGACCACGTCCAATCGGAACCATCGCATCAATCGACTTTAGACCCGTCTGCACTGGTTGCGAGACCGACTTGCGCCAAATGACGCCGGGAGCAACCTTCTCAATTTTGTCGGTTAGCTTGTTACCTATCGGACCTTTTCCATCGATCGGCTGACCGAGAGAATTTACGACACGACCCAGTAGTTCAGGACCGACCGGAACTTCGAGAATGCGACCAGTCGTTTTAACTGTATCGCCTTCGGAGATGTGCTCGTATTCGCCCAGCACAACAGCACCGACGGAATCACGCTCAAGGTTGAGCGCCATACCAAAGGTGTTGCCCGGAAATTCGAGCATCTCGCCCTGCATAACGTCGGTCAAGCCGTGTACCCGGCAAATGCCGTCAGTCACCGAAACAACGGTGCCCTGAGTGCGCAGATCGGCGCTGATCTTGAGATTCTCAATCTTGCTCTTGATCAGTTCGCTGATTTCGGAAGGATTCAACTGCATGAAAAATTCTCCTAGTTCTTAAGCGCCAACCCCATGCTCTCAAGTTTTCCGCGCACGGAAGTATCGAGAACTTGGTCGCCAACCACAATCTTGACGCCGCCGATCAGGGATTGATCGACGACCACTTCGGCCGTTAGCCGGGTCTTGAAGCGCGCTTCGAGATCTGCAATAAGATCCTCACGCTGCTTTGCGTCAAGTGGGAAAGCACTATGGATCGTGGCTTCCGTAACCCCTTCCTCGGCACCCTTAAGTGCCTCGAAAAGCTCTGAAATTTCAGGGAGTACAGAAAGCCGCTCGTTTTTGGCGAGCACGTCGATCAGATTGGCTTCGGCGCCATCCACTGCCTGGCCTGCCAGTGACTTGAAGAGCTCGCTCTTCTGCACGGCTGACAACTGAGGATTACCGATGCAACTGCGCATCTGGGCATCCCCGGCGATTGCGGATAACAGCGACAACCGCTCGGACCAAGCCGCCAGCGCCTTTTTTTCTAACGCAATGCGGAAAACCGCTTCTGCGTAGGGGCGCGCGATGGTGACGAGTTCGGCCATGGGCTTAGAGTTCCTGCTTGAGAGCGGCCAGCATCTCGGCATGCACCTTGACGTCGACTTCTCGCTTCAAGATACGCTCGGCACCGGCAACTGCAAGCTCTGCAACACGTTCACGCAATAGAGCACGTGCACGCTCGACTTCTTGTTCGATCTCAGCCTTTGCTGCAGCGACGACTTTGTCCGCCTCAACTTTAGCTACCTGCTTCGCCTCTTCAACCAATTGCGAGCCGCGCTTGTCGGCACCGGAAATGAGTTCGGCAGCTTTTTCTTTGGCTTCGCGCATGGCAGAAGCGGAGCGCTTGCCAGCGAGTTCCAGCTCATGCTTGCCACGCTCACCGGCAGCAAGGCCGTCGGCGATCAGTTTTTGGCGATCAGCCATCGCTTTTTGCAGCGGCGGCCAAACGTACTTCATCGTAATCCAGATGAAAACGCCAAACCAGATCGCTTGGCCAATCAACGTTGCGTTGATGTCCACGCTAACCTCCTGTTAAGAGTTGGTCCGAAAGGAGGAAATTAACCCTTGACGACGGCAATGAAGGGGTTCGCGAAAAGCAGGAACAATGCGATACCAACACCGATCATGGTAACCGCGTCGAGCAAACCCGCAACGATAAACATCTTGACTTGCAGCGTCGGAATCATTTCCGGCTGACGAGCGGCGCCTTCAAGGAAACGACCACCGAGAATACCGAAACCGATAGCGGTACCAAGGGCACCTGCACCGATCAGGATAGCAACGGCGATAGCGGTGTTACCAAGCAACATAGACAGAGCGGCTTCCATTAGTTTCTCCTAGTAAAACTTGCTAAAAGGGTCAAACAAACAATAAAAAGTGCAGCAAAACAGTTAAATCAAGGGAGTATAAAAATCCCATTCAAACAAAACTTAGCCGTGCGACTCACTAGCCATGGACATATACACGATAGTCAACATCATAAAAACAAAAGCTTGCAGCGTGATAATCAAAATATGAAACAGAGCCCAAGGCAAAGCCAGCGGCAACTGATAAATACCCAATAGCGCGATCAGGATAAAAACCATCTCGCCGGCGTACATGTTTCCGAACAGACGCAGTGACAAGGAAATCGGTTTAGCAACGTCCTCAATGACACGAAACAGAAAATTAATCGGAGCAAGTTTTGCACCGAAAGGCACAGTAAAAACTTCATGCATGAACCCGCTTGCACCTTTAACCTTGAAATTCATCACGATCATGATAGCGAACACGGTGAGCGACATCCCAAAAGTTAGATTAGGATCGGTTGTCGGTACCGCCTTGAAATAATGCACACCCGCAGCCCCCAGACCAAGCGGCAAAAAATCTACCGGAATCAGATCCATCGCATTCATCACAAAAACCCAGACGAAGATGGTAATCGCTAGCGGCGTTACTAATGCGCTCTTCCCGTGATAGGTATCTTTTACCTGCTGATCGACAAAGGTAAGCACCATTTCAACCAAGTTCTGCCAGCCAGCAGGAACACCGCTACTCGCCTTGCTAGCCAGCTTGGCCATGCCCACAAAGACGAGTAAACCAAGAATTCCAGACACCAGCAGAGTATCCAGATGTAAGGTCCAAAACCCGTGACCAACCTTTAAGTTGGTTAAGTGGTGGCTGATATACGCACTTGTGCTTAACACCTCGCCAGAAGCCATTTTTCCCCCAATCCGACTAGCGCTGCTTGAGCAGCGCGATCCAATAGACAATAAAGGTTACAGCGTAAGCCATAAAAAGCAGCAGCGCATCAAGCTGTCTGTAGCTTTTGAATACCAAGGCAAAAAGCAATAGCGTCACTGCAAATTTATAAGCCTCGCCCGCTACCTGAGCATTAAATGCTCTTTTGGGATCGAAGCCATCCTGTGCCACGCCCCCCACTTGCGGTACTCGCAACGCTCGCCACGCGTATGCGTAAGCACTTAAAACACCAATACCACCACCGAGGAGCGCAGAAATCGCAGCATGGAAGCCGAATAAAAAACCAGCCAGCAAGGCAGCCAAAAACGTCACAAAAATCTGTGACCCGAGTACCCATCGCACTTGAGAATGCACTGCGCTTCTCTCCAAAACGCGGCGATCTTAACAGAGTCTTATAGAAGAATCAAACGCAGTTGCAAAAAAACCCTCAATAGCCCGTCAATCATTACTTTGGAGTAGTATTATTTACTTCTAGAGACGCCTGTATGTTGCAACGCATCAATGACGCAGACGTTGCAGAATACCTTCCAGGTGATCCAGGTTTCCAAATCCTATTTGTACTTTTCCGGCACCTTGTCGGTTGGCTCGAATTTCAACTGGTGCCCCCAACAAGTCGGCCAATTCCTCCTGCAAACGTAGTACATCGCGATCCACCGATTTCACTTCGCTTGTCTTCGGCGGTTTCAGAGCCTGCTGCACCAGGCGCTCGGTTTCCCGAACAGAAAGCCCCTTCTGGACGACTCGCTGTGCCAGTTGAATCTGTAGCACACCAGCAAGGGGCAGCAGGGCGCGAGCATGCCCCATGTCAATCTGGCTCCGCATCAATAAATCCTGTACGGGTGCGACAAGTTGCAACAAACGCAAAAGATTGGACGCGGCAGGACGGGAACGCCCCACGGCATCGGCCGCCTGCTGGTGAGTCATCGAAAACTCGTCGATCAGACGTTGCAGGCCAAGCGCTTCCTCCAACGGATTAAGATTTTCCCGCTGAATATTCTCGATCAGCGCCATGGCCAGAGCAGCTTCATCGGGAATATCGCGAATCAGGGTCGGCACTTCGCCTAAACCGGCCATTTGCGCAGCACGCCAGCGGCGCTCGCCGGCAACGATCTCGTAACGATCATCCCCCACCGAGCGCACCAGAATCGGTTGCATCAAACCTTGAACACGAATTGACGCGGCCAGTTCTTCGAGCGACGCGCTATCCATCTGCGTACGCGGCTGATACTTACCTGGCTGCAAGTTACCGACCGGGAGCGAGCGCTGCTGCTCTTTGTTCTGCGTGTCATTGCCGGCGAGCAATGCGTCAAGACCGCGACCTAGTCCTTTCAATTTCATGCTCATGCATCAACTCCCTCGACGATAGCGGGTGGGCAAAGATCGCCATCGCGCCGTTCCAGCATTTCTTTTGCTAGCAACAGATAGCCCTGTGCCCCCTTGGAACTGGGATCGAAGGCAATGACCGGCTTGCCGTAGGAGGGCGCTTCAGCCAAACGTACGTTACGTGGAATGATTGTGCGATAGACCTTCTCGCCAAAGTGCTCTTCGAGTTGGGCAGACACCTGCTGTGTCAAAGTTGAGCGGGGATCAAACATGGTGCGTAACAAGCCTTCTATTTCCAGGACCGGATTCAGATTGGCACGCACTTTTTTTAGCGTTGCGACCAGATCGGTCAAGCCTTCAAGTGCATAGTATTCGCACTGCATCGGAATCATGACGGCTTCGGCGGCAGCCAGGCCATTCACAGTCAGCATATTAAGCGCGGGCGGACAGTCCAATAAAATAAAATCGTATTCATCATGGACTCCAGCCAAAGCTTCGCGTAAACGAAACTCGCGCCCACCGATCTCGATCAACTCGACCTCTGCCCCCGCTAGCTCGCGGTTGGCCGGTAGCACGTCGAAGCCAAACTCGGTAGCGATACGTGCTTCACCCACAGTCGAACGACCAATTAGGATCTGGTAGACGGTGGGCAAAGCGACGCGCTTGGTGATGCCGCAGCCGGTCGTAGCATTTCCCTGCGGGTCGAGATCAATCATCAGCACCCGCTGCTTTAGTGCAGCAAGACAGGCGGAAAGATTGACCGCCGTCGTCGTTTTACCGACGCCGCCCTTTTGGTTGGTTATTGCCAATATTTTTGCCAACTCAATTCCTATCGTAAAGCGGTGTTATCAAACCTGCACATGACTACCAGATGCCGCTCGCCCTCCACACCGGGCACGGCCAGCCTATGCACTGCCTTTACGAAAAAATCGTCCGGCAGGCGCGCTATCTCCTCATGCGGCCAGATACCCTTCATAGCCAGCCAAGTACCGCCGGCTTGCAACAAATGTTGTGACAACCCGACAAAATCGGCCAACTCCGAAAAAGCACGCGAAGTAATGGCCGCGAATTTCTCTGTCGGCCGATACTGCTCAACCCGCCCGCAGTGTACGGCAATATTCGGCAAATTCAGCTCGATGCATGCCTGACGCAGGAAAGCTGTTTTCTTCGAATTACTATCAAGCAAAGTAACGTGCACGTCCGGGCAAACAATCGCCAGAGGAACACCGGGAAGCCCTCCACCACTACCGACATCGAGCAAAGTTTCCGCCTGGATGTAGGGAAATATCGCCAGAGAATCCAGCAGGTGATGGCTGACAGCGAGCGTAGGCTCGCGCAACGCCGTCAGGTTATACGTCTTGTTCCACTTGTAAAGTAGTGCTGCGTAGGCAAGCAACTTTTCTTGCGCCTTGGGTGAAACATCAAGCTCAAGGGCCGTCAGCCCCTGTTGCAGTTGGCTCGCCTGGTTCATAAGCGATCACCATGGCGTTGTGCTTCGAGCGTACGACGCTTGAGATGGACAAGCAGTATTGAAATCGCCGCTGGCGTCATCCCCTGAATTCTGGAAGCCTGGCCTATGGTCTGCGGTCGCACCTGAATCAATTTTTGTTGAATCTCTTTCGATAGCCCACCTATCTGGATGTAATCAAAATCAGCCGGCAAGCGCGTCTCCTCATTGATCAGCGTCTTCGCCACTTCATCTACTTGGCGATCAATATAGCCTTGATACTTGGCCTGAATCTCAACCTGCTCTACGGCCTGGCGTTCAAGCCCTCCGTTATCCAGCATTCTTTCGTCGAAAGATCTTTCGTCCGCTATTTTATCGCCCACACGAAGCGTCATTAAATTCGTATAGCTCACATCGGGCCGACGAAGCAAATCATGCAACGTATATTCGTGCTCAAGGGGTTTGCCCAGCACACGTAATATCTCATCGGCGGCCACATTGCCCGGATATACCCAGGTTGACTTCAAACGCTCCTGCTCGCGTGCAATCGTCTCTCGCTTCCGACAAAAGGCGGCCCAGCGTTCATCGCCCACCAGTCCCAGCCGACGGCCATGCTCGGTCAGGCGCAAATCGGCGTTATCCTCGCGCAAAGAAAGGCGGTACTCGGCACGGCTGGTGAACATGCGATAGGGTTCGGTGACCCCCCGCGTGATCAAATCGTCGACCAACACCCCGAGATAAGCCTCATCACGACGCGGCGTCCAGGCATCCTTTTCCTGCACCTGCAGCGCAGCATTGGCCCCGGCCAGCAAGCCCTGCGCGGCGGCCTCCTCATAGCCCGTCGTACCATTGATCTGCCCGGCGAAGAAGAGGCCGCGCACCGCCTTGGTTTCGAGTGAGTCATACAAGCCGCGCGGATCGAAATAATCGTATTCGATGGCGTAGCCAGGACGCAGGATATGGCAATTTTCCAAGCCGTGAATGGAGCGAACGACGGCCAACTGAACATCAAACGGCAGACTGGTGGAAATTCCGTTAGGATATATTTCGTGCGTCGTCAAACCCTCAGGCTCAAGAAAGACGTTATGGCTATCCTTACCGGAAAAACGATGGATCTTATCTTCTATCGAAGGACAGTAACGCGGGCCAACCCCCTCAATGACTCCCGTGTACATCGGCGAACGATCAAGGTTGGCACGAATGATGTCATGCGTTTGCGCGTTGGTCTGGGTAACCCAGCACGGCAACTGTTTGGGATGCTGCGCGGCGTTGCCGAAAAAAGAAAACACCGGTAGCGGATTATCCGAGTGCTGCTCACCCATCACCGCAAAATTAATTGTCTTACCATCCAAACGTGGCGGCGTCCCGGTTTTCAAGCGACCTGCCGGTAAAGCGAGTTCGCGCAGACGGGCCGCAAGCGAGGTCGAAGGCGGATCGCCCATCCGACCGCCGCTGGTATGGGATAAACCCACATGGATCAATCCATTAAGAAAGGTTCCCGCCGTCAACACCACGGCGCTGGCGTTGAAACGCACACCGAGCTGAGTCACCGCCCCAACTACGCGCTCTCCTTCAACCACCAGATCGTCACAGGCTTGCGCAAAGAGAGTTAGATTCGGCTGATTCTCCAGGCGACTACGGATAGCCTGGCGATAGAGCACACGATCAGCCTGCGCGCGCGTCGCCCTGACTGCCGGCCCCTTGCTCGAATTCAAGATACGAAACTGGATACCGGCCTCGTCGGTCGCCGCCGCCATCGCGCCGCCCAACGCATCGACCTCCTTAACTAAGTGCCCCTTACCGATGCCACCAATTGAAGGATTGCAGCTCATCGCCCCCAATGTATCGAGGTTATGCGTAAGTAGTAACGTCCTGGCACCCATGCGAGCACTGGCAAGGGCTGCCTCGGTACCGGCGTGGCCACCGCCGACGACGATTACGTCGAAAGGGTCGGGAAAATACATAAAAATAGAGTCGATCCGGAATACGTGGAAAGGGCCTGTCAAGCCCAAGGGTGGCGAAGTTTACGTCAGTTCTCTGAAATATCGAAGATTTCGCTGATGATCGAACACAGCGGCTCCCATCAGGTCGCCGCCAGAGCCTGCAGAAAGAGGTCGGCTTCGCGCCGAACTTCAGGCACCAAACTATCGCATAACACTGGGTCGTTGGCGGCTGCGGCCGCCTCCAGGGCTTTGGCCCGCGCCTCGGC
>CAXNNH010000020.1:0-11418 GCA_964203325.1 Burkholderiales bacterium
ATTGACTCGGGCAGAAAAGCGACGGATACTTTCCCGCTTGCAGTTGAATTTTCTTTCCTACGTAAAAATACAATTGGTGAATCTTTATCACCAACGGGGAAGGAAAAATAAATAGGGGGAATAAAACAAATGCTAAGAAATGCAAGGAATTTTCTTGCGCGATTGTTGGTCGCCGGTCTATTGCTTCCAGGTGTAGGGGCTGCAACAGTTGCCGTAGATAGCAATTCCGCTACGGCAGCGGCGGTGCCACCCATCGCTATCGCCAATGAACGCTGTTTGCGCTGTCACGCAGACCAAGAAGACAAGTTCGTTGTCCGGCCCGACGGTAGCCGCAACAATATCTATATCGACTCCAAGGTACTAGACCATAGCGTGCATGGCACGGTGTCCTGCACCGGCTGCCATAGCGACATTACCAAGCTACCGCATGCCAAACCCACTGCCGGTAGTATCGGTTGTGTTGCCTGCCACAAGCAGAAACTGGCGGCGGCACAAAAAGATCCAGACCCGAAGAAGCGTGAGCGTTTGGACGTGGTTGTTCAGCAGACGGAAAACTATCTGCACTCGGCCCACGCTAAACCCAACGAAAAAAATCAATCCCGCGTCAACGCCGCCTGCCATGATTGCCACGATGCACATAACATCGGCGAGCCAGGCGCGATGCAGCGTAAGGAACACCGCCTGAAGAATCATGAAGTATGCGGTCGTTGCCATGAAAAGCAGAAAAATGATTACCTGGGTTCGATACACGGCAAGGCCATCGTCGACAAGAAAGACGAAAAATCAGCCGTGTGCTCCGATTGCCATACCACGCACGACATCGGATCGCCGAAGACCGATGCAATGAAGCTGGCCATCACCCAGAACTGCGGCAACTGTCACAAAGAAGCGCAGAAAACCTACCTCGATTCCTACCACGGACAGGTTAACCGGCTAGGCTATACCAACACAGCCAAATGCTTCGACTGCCACGGTGGTCACGATGTGAAGAAGGACGACGATCCTACGTCCTCGGTGCATGCCAACAATCGCCTGAAGAACTGCAAAAATTGTCACAAGGATGCGACGGATAGCTTCCTGGCTTTCCATCCGCATGGTGATCCTGACAATTTTGAAAAATACCCTGAGCTTTACGTTGCCAAGCGCTTCATGCAGGCTCTTATTCTCGGTGTAATGATCTTTTTCTGGGTGCATGTCCTCCTCTGGCTCTACCGCGAAGTAATGGACCGCATCCGTGGTAAGGGTTTCAAGGAAGACCTGGACCGTCCGGAAATCGTGTACTTCCGTCGCTTCACGCCCTTCTGGCGTTGGCTGCACGCCATCTTCGCTATTTCCACGATGACGCTAATCCTGACCGGCTCGACCCTTCTGTTCTCCCAGACGGATTGGGCCAAGGCAGTTGTCGTATTCCTTGGTGGCACCAAGATGGAAGGCATCATTCACCGTACCGCAGCCGTACTCTGGCTGACAACATTCCTAGTCCACTTGGCGGCCGTCTGCATCAATATCTGGCGCAGCCGCAAGACCTTCGAGTGGTTCGGTGGCCGCTCCATGTTGCCCAGTTGGCGTGACCTGAGCGATCTGAAGAACATGTTCATGTGGTTCTTTGGTCGTGCGCCAAGGCCGCAGTTCTGTCACTGGACTTACTGGCAGAAATTCGACTATTGGGCACCATTCTGGGGTGCTGCCATCATCGGCTCCTCCGGCATTATCCTGTTTGCCCCGGAGAAGACGGCTGCCATCCTGCCAGGCTGGGTGTTCAATATCGCGACCCTCATCCATGCCGAGGAAGCAATACTGGCCGCCATCTTCCTGAACACGGTGCACTTCTTCAATGTGCACTTCCGGCCGGAGCGTTTCCCGATGAGTACCACCATCATCACCGGTGCGATTCCATTGGAAGAGTTCAAGCATGACCACCGTTTGGAATATGAGCGTCTGGTGGCCGCCGGAGAACTGGAAAAACATCTGATCAAACGTCCTTCGCGGCGTGTGGATCTGCTCTCATCTTTCATCACCACCGTTCTCATCATCGCCGGCCTGACTTTGCTGACCTTGGTGTTAATCGGTCGTGCCACTCACTAACAAATTCCGGAGAAGACAATGCGCAAAGTATTACTAGCACTGGCCTTGGCCGGATTGACCGGCACAGCGATAGCACGGGGAGACATCGAAATCCTCGCCCGCACCTGCAACAACTGTCATGGCGTAGGGGGGGTCAGCGTCGGCACCTCCATGCCGTCCATCGGCGGTTTGCCCAAGGAGTATTTGCGAACGATCATGAAGCAATGGAAATACGACGAACGCAGTGCGATTACCATGAACCGTATCGTCAAGGGGTTTAGCGACGACGAGCTCGACGCGCTCGCCGCCTACTTCGCCAAACAGCCTTGGGTGCCTTCGCCCCAGCGTGTTTCTCCCGAATTACTGGCGAAAGGTAAATCGGCCATCTCCGAAAAATGCGAGGACTGTCACGGCTTCACCGGTAACGATCCGGATGTGGACGTACCGAAAATCAACGGTCAATGGTCCAGGTACATGGAGCTCGAACTGGAAAAATATCGCAGCATGGAATTCAAGATGCCGCACCGCAAAATGAAAAAGGCGGCCCAAGACATGAAGCCAGCGGATTTACCCGCTGCCGCCCGCTATTACGGCGCTCAGGCCAAATAAGGGAGAAGAAGCCATGCATACTTTTGATCGCCGTAGCTTCCTTAAGGCCGTGTCCGCTGCGGCAGGAGCCTCTGTCCTGTGCATTCCGCAGGCCCGCGCCGCATCCGTCAAGGCCAGAGTGGTCGTTATTGGGGGAGGATTTGGCGGCGCTACCGCCGCCAGATACCTGCGTCTGCTCGATCCGGGTATTGAAGTTACCCTGATTGAACGAGGAACGCGCTATACCTCCTGCCCCCTCTCCAATGAAGTGATCTCTGGTGAGCGCGACATCAAGACCCTGCAAGCCGGTTACGGAGGCTTGTCCGGGCGTGGTGTCAAGGTAGTACACAATGAAGTTAGTCAAATCGATCCGGTTAATAAGACGGTCAGTACGGCAAACGGCACCTCTTATGCCTACGACGCCCTCGTGCTTTCTCCCGGCGTCGACTTCAATTTCTCGGCCATTCAGGGACTGACCCCCGAGCTTGCGGAATCCCAGTTTCCGCACGCCTGGAAGGCCGGACCACAAACCCTGCTATTGAAAAAACAGTTGGAGTCCATGCCGGATGGCGGTCGTTTCATCATTGCCGTACCGCCCGCCCCGTTTCGCTGTCCGCCTGGCCCCTATGAGCGTGCGGCACAGGTCGCCATGTATTGCAAGAATCATGGCAAGAAAAAGGCCAAAATTCTCATCTTGGACAGCAATGACAGTTTTTCCAAGAGACCTTTGTTCGAAGAAGCGTGGAAAGCGCTCTATGGTTACGGCGAAGGTGGCATGATCGAATGGGTTTCCGGTGCCAATGGTGGCAAGGTCGAGGGGGTCGATCCTGGCGCCATGACCTGCCTCACCACCTTCGATCAACACAAGGGCGATATCGTCAATATCATTCCGCCGCATCGCGCCGGAAAGATCGCCATCGACGCAGGATTGGCCAACTTCAAGGGAGCCTGGTGCGGAGTCAAGCCGGAAAACATGGAATCCACTGCTCATAAGGATATTTATGTGATTGGCGATGCCTGCGTAGGCGGAGAGGTAGCAACGGGTAACGCTTTTCCGAAGTCTGCGCACATGGCCAATTCCCAGGCAAAAATCGTTGCCGCCAGTCTGGTCGCCAAACTCAACGGTCTACCTGCGCCCAAGCCGATCTATACCAACGCCTGCTACAGTGTTGTTGGACACGAGTGGGGATTCTCGGTCGTCCATCTCTTCCGCGTAGAAAACAACCAGTGGGTCTACATCAAGGAAGGCAGCGGCATTTCGCCCGTAAGTTTTGGCACCCCAAAAGCACCGAAACCGGTTCCCCGCCTCTATCGCAAGATGGAAGCTGAATATGCTGACGGCTGGTTACGCAATTTACTATCGGATAGTTTCGCCTAATCAATCCATTTGCGGATAGCTTCTATTCCCACCTACGCGACAGGCTGAAGCGTAGGTGGGATATACCTGGCAAGCGATGGCATCACCTTCGACTTTCTGCACTCAAAGAAAGTCGTATTTTTTTGTGCTTTAGCCAAGCCCCTTGGCGAAATAGCAGCTTTCAGACTTTTCGCATGCATTGGTGAGCAGCGTGTCGTAAAGTACCTGACAGGATGCTTGATGTTGCTTAACGAATGACGGGGCGGGTGGCTGAAAATGACTTCAAAAGTAAACCTATGGCATAGCTTGCCGACGGCACGGCTGGCCACAGACTTGGCGGTTGCCTTCGATAACGGCCTATCCGAAGCCGATGTCGAAAAGCGTCGGGCCACACATGGCGAAAACCGTATCACACCCAAACCCGGCAAAAGCGCTTGGCTGCGTTTTGCCTTGCAGTTCCGCCAGCCGCTGGTTGTCGTACTGCTCATCGCTGGCGGAGTGACGGCTTTTCTCGGCGAATGGGTCGATTCCGGGGTGATTTTTGGCGTCACGCTAATTAATGCCGTAATCGGCTTCATCCAGGAAGGGAGGGCCGAGAACGCATTGGCCGCATTGGCGCGCTCGGTAGCTAGCGAGGTGACGGTATTGCGCGCTGGCGTCAAGCAGCGCTTGCCGTCGACGGCGCTGGTGCCCGGCGACGTGGTGTTGCTGGCCGCCGGTGACAAAGTACCGGCCGATTTGCGCTTGTTTCGCGCCAAGGAGTTGCAAGCCATCGAATCGGCGCTGACCGGAGAGTCGACGGCGGTGCTTAAACACGGCGACCTTCTGCCGGAAGATACGCTGCTCGCCGAGCGCGGCAACATGGCTTACGCCGGGACAGTGATGATTAGCGGACAGGGCGCTGGCGTCGTCGTTGCTACCGGCGATGCCAGCGAAACCGGGCGCATTGCTCGCCTGATTGCCGAGGCACCCGAGTTATCGACGCCGCTGACGCGCAAGATGGCGGTATTCAGTAACTGGCTGTTGATGGCCATCGGTGCACTGGCCCTCTTTACCTTTGCCGTTGGTCTATGGCGCGGCGAGTCGGCTTTCGCCATGTTTATGGCCGCCGTAGCGCTTGCCGTTGGGGCGATTCCAGAAGGTTTGCCAGCGGCAATCACCATTACGCTGGCCATCGGTGTCGCGCGTATGGCCAAACGCCGCGCCATTATCCGCAAGCTGCCGGCGGTCGAAACCTTGGGCAGTACGACGGTGATTTGCTCGGACAAAACCGGAACGTTGACCGAAAACCAGATGACCGTACGCGAGATTTACGTCGATAGTATTCTCGTTCCCGTCAGCGGCAGCGGCTATGCGCCAACGGGAAGTATTGGCGATGCCGCGCCACTCTCCGCTGTCTTACGCGAGTGTCTGCTAGCTGGCGTGTTGTGCAACGATTCTGCGTTGCGCCAAGTCGAGCAAGGCTGGGAGGTGACCGGCGATCCAACCGAAGGAGCCTTGTTGGTGGCCGCGCGCAAGGGCGGGCTGGATGAGCACGCATTGCAGAAACGCTACCCGCGCCTCGACGAGATACCCTTCGATTCAGCACGTCAGTACATG
This sequence comes from Burkholderiales bacterium, assembly GCA_964203325.1. GTDB lineage: Bacteria > Pseudomonadota > Gammaproteobacteria > Burkholderiales > Rhodocyclaceae > JACQYA01. Next base: position 5,609 of record CAXNNH010000020.1, read on the forward strand.
GCCACCGTGCACGACATCGAAGGGGAGCGCATCGCCTACTTCAAGGGTGCCATCGAGCAACTTCTGCCGCATTCCAGCGGCTTGCTCGATGCGACGGGCAAAGTAGTGCCGATCGATCATTCGTCCATTGAGCGGGTAGCAGGCGAGATGGCAGCGCAGGGTTTACGCGTACTGGCCGTGGCGCGACGGCCGGGGCTTTCAGGCACACTGAGCAGTGATTTGTTGAACCGGCTTCAGCATGCCGAATCGGATTCCGGGCTACAGTTCGTTGGGCTGTTCGGCATGATCGACCCGCCACGCCCACAGGCGATTGCATCGATCAAAACCTGTCATGCCGCCGGTATAACGGTCAAAATGATTACCGGCGATCACGCCGTGACGGCTCTGTCGATTGCGCGCCAGATCGGTATTGTTAATGATGAAGAGGCGGCCGTGCTCACCGGTCGCCAGCTTGCCGCAGTGGACGATGCAGCCCTGCGTGCCATTGTGCGCAGCGTGCATGTCTTTGCCCGCGTCGAACCCGAGCAGAAATTGCGTCTGGTGCGGGCGCTGCAGGCCAATGGCGAGGTGGTGGCCATGACTGGCGATGGCGTTAACGATGGCCCGGCGCTCAAGCAGGCCGACATCGGCATCGCTATGGGCATAACCGGTACCGAGGTGGCCAAGGAGGCCGCCGACATGGTGCTCACCGATGACGATTTTTCCAGCATCGAAGCGGCCGTCGAGGAGGGGAGGGGTGTTTACGACAATCTGGTGAAATTCATCACCTGGACCTTGCCGACCAATTTTGGCGAGGGGCTGGTTATCGTCGCCGCCATCGTCGCTGGCTCTACCTTGCCGATTACACCGTTGCAGATTCTGTGGATCAATATGACGACCGCCGTTTTCCTCGGCCTGACGCTGTCCTTCGAACCGGTGGAGAGTGGGATCATGCTACGTGCGCCACGCTTGCCGAAGGCGCCGCTGCTCGATGCCGTGTTGATGTGGCGCGTTTTGCTGGTCAGCTTGCTGCTACTTACCGGAGCGTTCGTGTTGTTTGAATATGCACTGAGCAGCGGCAGAAGTACGCCGGAAGCACGCACGATTGCGGTTAACGCCTTTGTTGTCGGAGAAACTTTCTACCTGTTCAATTGCCGCTCGCTACAGCGCTCGTTCTTTGCCGTCGGGATATTTTCTAACCGCTGGTTGTGGGCCGGGGTGCTGATAACGGTATTGCTGCAACTGGCTTTTACCTATGCACCGCTGATGAATCGCCTGTTTGCCAGCGCCCCGATTACTCTGGCCGATTGGGGCAACATCCTGCTCGTTGGTGTGGCAATCGGCGTCGCGGTCGGTGCCGAGAAATGGCTGCGCCGGGTGTTGCAGCGCCAACGGTAAAGCGTGCGCTTCACGCCTCTCACTCCTCGTCTGGCAGGAAGCGCGAACGAGCCGAGGCGGTGATGGCCAGTACGCAGGGGTGGCTCAGTTTGCGCTCAACGGAAATCGCGTAATACTCGGTGCGTACCTCGGGGGCACACCCTATCACCTGAACTTCGCCGGCGGCCAGATACTCGTTCTCGATCACTGTCGGCACGACAAAGGCACCGACACCCTCATGCCCAAAAGCCGTCATCAACGCGCTGTCGTCGAATTCACCGACGATCTTCGGACGTACCCGCTGGCGGTCGAGCCAGCTCATCAGCTTTTGACGCACGGCCGAATCCTCGCTCGGCAGGAGTAACGGCATGTCGGCCAGGCATTGCGGGAAGGGCGCGGCATAGCGTTCGATCAAGGAGGCGGTAGCCAGGAAGGTCAGGCCGGATTCGCCGAGCCGGTGGTTGTAAGCACGCACGTTGACCGAGGCGGGAATCGGCGTATCGGCGATTACCAGATCCAGTTTGTGGGTGGCTAATTCGGTCAATAGGTGATCCAGGCTGCCCTCGTGACAGACAATGCGTACCGGGTCATCGAGATTGACCGCCGGTTGCAGCAAGCGGTAGACCAGCGACTTGGGCAGCGCGTCGGAGACGCCGACGCGGAATTCGGTCGGTTTGCCCTTGGGGTAATGGCGCAACACCTGCTCCAGTTCTGCGCTCAACGAAAACATCTCATCAGCGTAACCCATCACCAGCCGGCCAGCGTCGGTCAGCTCCAGTGTCCGCCCCTGGCGGGCAAACAACTCGGTGTTTAGGCTCTCTTCGAGCAGACGCAGTTGTCCGCTAATCGTTTGCGGTGTGATATGGATCGCCTCACCCGCTTTGACGACGCCGCCGAGCTTGGCCGTTTGCCAGAAATAGTAAAGGTGCTTGAGATTCATCATGCCGGGCCAATCCTTCGAGAAAACCGCAGTGGCGTAAATAATAATACGAATATACCTTAGTCAGAACTTGTTGTAGATTCATCGCTCCTCTTTTCAAGGAGCTGCACAATGAATCCATTGAACCCACGTTCCGATCAATTCGTCCTGACCGGTCAGCAGGTCGGTAGTACACCGTCTCTGCTCTCTACGCACAAGGTGCTGCGCAATACCTATGCGCTGCTAGCCATGACGCTGCTCTTCAGTGCAATGGTCGCCGGTGCGGCCATCGCGCTACGCCTGCCGCATCCGGGCATCATCGTTACGCTGATCGGTTATTTCGGCCTGCTCTTTCTTACCACCAAACTGCGCGATAGCGGCTGGGGGTTGCTGGCTGTCTTTGGCCTGACCGGTTTTATGGGCTATACGCTCGGCCCTATCGTCAGTCATTATCTGTCGATGCCCAACGGTGGGCAGACGGTGATGCTGGCTATGGGCGGTACGGGCGCGGTCTTCCTTGGTCTGTCGGCCTACGCTGTGGTGAGTCGCCGGGACTTCAGTTTTATGGGCGGCTTCCTGGCGGTCGGGATGCTGGTCGCTTTCCTGGCCAGTCTCGCCGGCATGTTCTTGCAGATTCCGGCCCTCTCGCTAGCGATTTCAGCGGCCGTTGTGCTGCTCATGTCCGGCCTGATCCTGTACGAAACGTCGAACATCATCCACGGTGGCGAGACCAACTACATCATGGCCACGGTTAGCCTGTTCGTTTCGATCTATAACCTTTTCCTCAGTTTGCTGCAGTTGCTTGGCTTTACCAGCGGCGATTAAGTTTGAGGTACGAGCTTTAAATACGGCACCTGAAGCCAAGCGCCGGATTGATGTTCGGCGCTTGGCTTCACGGGAATACGACAGCGAGCCAGCTTAGGGCGAGAAAATCAACTCAACGCGTCGCATCTTTTGGCGGCAAGCCCTCGTCGTACAGGAACGCTCCGCTTTTTCGTGGCCGACCGCATAGCGACGGATCTGGCTCTTTTTGACTCGGTAAGACAACAGCAGCTTGCTGACGGTTTCGATACGCTGCTCAGCAATCGCCTGATTGTAGGAACGACTGCCCAGATTGTCCGTATGCCCGATCAGCGTAACCTCCAAATCCGGATTCTCTTTCAGTCGTAAAGCATGCGCCCGCAGCTTTTGCTGCCCGTCAAGGTCGACGTGTGTTGTACCGAAAGTGAAATAGATACTGTTGGCGTCGTCCTTTGTGGCGGTCGCGGTGCTGCTAGCACTTTTCCTGTCGTCCGACATAGACAAAGCAAGAGACGAAGTAATGGGCGAAGCCATCGGTGAAACATCGGCGCTCTGCGGCGGTGCGCTATTCTGTCCCCCAGACTCGCTTGCTAAAGTAGTGTTGCTGGCGGAAACGAGCGGCGTTTGTTCCGCTGCTGGTGTCGGCAAGGAAATAGGGGCGCTGTTACACCCGTAGGTCAGCGCCAGCAGCACAGCTAGCCACAGCCGGCCATGCGTCAATGACAGTAAAAATCGACCGCGTTGCTCGCGTCCCTGAATGTTCATCGTTCGCCATCCTGTAAGAAAGTGACGCGCGCACAATAATGCAGGCGCTAAAGGGACTCAACAGGCGATGTGTAACAGAGCTACACTGCTGCCCTGGAAGCCGCATGGATAAACGCTCTCCAGGGGGTAGGCTGGAGAATGGCGTCAACAGTGGCTCGCAGGGCAGTGCTCTTTTGGGCACTGCCGGTATAGTGTCAGCCGGGAGCGAAAGATCGCCGCGCGCTGGATCAAATAGGGGGCCTGCCCAGAATGAGTGCCAGCGCGGTGTAGTCGACCACGTAACTGATTGGTATATACCAGCCGTGACGCAGCCATTGGCCGACCGATTTCCCCTCCGGGAACAGATGGGCTACAGCTACTCCGACCGGGGAGCAGAAGCACAGCATCGGGCCTTCGGCAGCGGCAACCACTGTGGGCAGGCCAGCCAATACGACGAGAAGACTGCGTATACTAGCAGGATAATGTCATCGGCGGATTCCATTCTGGCGCATGAAGGTTCATGCGCTCTCGGAAGGGTGTGATAGTATTTTTTTGGTAGGCTACGAGCAAGTTTCGCGCTTACATCTAGGTGCATCGCCGTATTTGGCGCGACTTTGTCATAAGGAGGTTGGAATGTTAGAGGCTCATGGGCGCAGGCGGCGAATCGCTGCATGCCGAATCGTTGCTCAATGAATTACTAATCGGCTCGGTGACGCAGGAAGTGATTCGCCACGCCGACATCCCGGTAACCATTGTCAAATAATCCGGCTGCGCTTACCACTGCCTATGTGTTCGTCGCAAAGGCGGGCGCCGTGGCCGCCTCCTTCAGCGGCATCGAGTGGCGTAAGTGATTAAAAATGCACGGAACCCTTCAATCCCTGTTGTTACTACTCGGTGCCACCGTGTTGGCGGTGGCGCTGGCGCGGCACTTCCGCTGGCCATCGATGCTCGCTTACTTGGCGGTCGGCATTGCGGTTGGGCCGCACGGGGCCGCTTTTTTTGCGGAAAGTGAGCAGGTTTCGGCTTTTGCCGAGTTCGGCGTCGTTTTTCTGATGTTTTCCATCGGCCTTGAATTCAGCTTGGCGCGGCTGAAAGTGATGCGGCGCATGGTTTTTGGTCTGGGCGGTGGGCAAGTGCTGATTACCCTGCTGGGAACAATGGCCGTTGCTATCATTTATTTCGCCCAGGACTGGAAAATTGGTTTCGCCATTGGCGCGGCCTGCGCCATGTCTTCGACGGCCATCGTCAGCAAACTGCTGGCCGATCGCCTGGAATTGCACTCGTTGCCGGGGCGGCAAACAATGGCTGTGTTGCTGTTTCAGGATCTGGCCGTGGTGCCTTTTCTGATTATCCTGCCGGCGCTGGGCAGAGATTCGGGCAATCTGGTGTACACCTTATCGCTGGCCGCCACACAAGCAGCGGCCGTGCTGCTGCTGATGGTCTTCTTTGGCCAGAAACTGATGCGCCGCTGGTTCGATGCGGTGGCGCAGCGCAAGTCCTCTGAGCTGTTCATGCTCAATGTGCTGCTCGTCGTTGTCGGCCTGTCGTGGCTAACGGCAGTGTTCGGGCTTTCGCTGGCGCTCGGTGCGTTCGTTGGCGGCATGCTGATTTCCGAGACGCCCTACCGGCATCAGGTCGAAGCCGATATCCGCCCATTTCGCGATGTCCTGCTCGGTCTGTTTTTCGTCACGATCGGCATGATGCTCGACATCGACTACGTAGCGCGCCATCTGCCCGCCGTGTTGTTGGCCATGACGCTGCTGGTGCTGGCCAAAGGCAGCGTGGTGATGTTGCTCACACGGGCGATGCATAACACGCTGGAAGTTGGTCTGCGCACCTCCGTACAACTGGCGCAGGGCGGCGAGTTCGGACTGGTGCTGCTTGGCCTGGCCAACGCCACCCGGCTGCTGCCGGTCGATGTTTTTCAGGTGACGATGGCGGCCATGTTGCTCTCGATGTTTGTCGCGCCGCTGTTGATTGCCCGCGTGGC
>CAXNNH010000021.1:0-11404 GCA_964203325.1 Burkholderiales bacterium
TGACGACAACTATCTTGGCCGGTTGGACCTGCACCGGGACGGTCCGGAAGCGGGGGTTACAGTGAATTCCTGACGATGTGAAATCAGGAAGAACTGAGTGCCCGGTACCAAGATAACGGATCATCAAGTGAGCAAGTACAAAGCGGAAATCAGCGTCGCCCGGCGCGAAGAAGCCTCAGTCAGCACCCAGATCGCCCAGAACGTGGAACATATCGCGCAAATGGCCGAAGAAAACAACGCCGCCGCCGCCGGCAATGCAGGAACCGCGCAAAACTTGCTGCAACTGGCGCAGAACCTGAGCGAGGAAGTGGGGCGGTTCAAGACTTGATGGGCTTGGGTTCAGGCGAGTTTTGAACCGGCTGGCCGAGTTGTAGGAGCGTCCGCTTGCGGCGCGAGCGTCGTGGAATCGGCCCGCAAACGGCACCTCATACCGCATCCGCAGCTTCACCGTCACCCCGGCGCAGGCCGGGGTCCAGCTATGACGCCAGCAGTGATTGCCCACCCCGCCCCTAAGCGACATTCCGCGGCAACCATGTGACGAAAATCGTCACTTTTCAGCCGCCGCAGACCACCCCCAAAGATCAGGCATTGGCGCACAAACAAACCCTTAGCGAAGGCTACAGAAGGGAGAGAACCCAGTCTTTACGCGGCATGGCGAAAAATTAAAGTATTTCAGCCCCATGCCGTAAACGGCTGCGACAGGAGCACAAGCAAGTGTTGGCACACAATTCGCTCAGTGTCAGACGTCGCCCACTTGGGTGCAGACAACCCTCAAAGGAGATTGATCATGATGATGAAACAAATGCAAACCCGCCCCGGCCAGTCCGGTTTTACGTTGATCGAACTTCTGATCGTCGTGGCAATTATTGGTATTTTGGCGGCGATCGCGGTGCCGCAGTATCAGAGCTATACAGCCCGTGCGAAATTTACTGAAGTCGTAAATGCTGCAGCACCTTTCAAATTAGCTATTTCAGCCTGTCTACAAGGCAATGCTGTAGGCGCTACTTGCAAAGATGGGGTTAACGGAGTTCCCGCAGAGATAGCTTCCGCTATTGGCCGTGTTGCAACGATTACTGTTGATGATACTTCTAATGCAATTACACTTACTGCTATTTCAACTGGGGGGTTGAGTGGTCAGACGCTTATTTTGACTCCTACTGTTGCTAATAATGCAATTACTTGGGCAACAACTGGTACTTGTGTTGCTGCCGGTATGTGTTAATTCATGCGGTTGAATGTTGGGTTACTTAATATTGTTCATTACAATATTTCAAGCTTAATTTAAAGAAATATCAAACGCCGGCCAAGTGCCGGCGTTTTTTTTGGGCTACAAATATGATTATTGGGCTGTCATTATTATCCATTTGTGCAGCACTATTGGCTCAATTCTCGCCCCTGGCTGCTTTGCTGTTATTGCCAGCAGTTGCATTGGCTGGGAAAAAAAGCATTTTTGAGGAAGTGAATGGCCTGACTCGCTGGCTGATTTTAGGTTGGTTGATCTGGCTTCCATTTTCATTGTTTTTTAGTCAAGCCCCAGGATTGTCTTTATCGCATGTGGGGGTTTTGTTAGGTCTGCCAGTAGCTTGGCTAGTTGGTATTGAGTTGCGTTCGAGAGGGAATCTGGACGCATTGTTTGATATTAGTTTGCCTGTACTGTTGCTGGTTCTGCTTTTCTGGGGAATTATTCAGGGACCAAATACTTATACTTTGAAACCACAGGGGCCGTTTAATGACCCCAATACCTTTGTAGGAATGCTTAATCTGCTCATGTTGCCTTTTTTGGCGCGCTATCTCGCTACTGATTTGGCCAGATCGACAAGTTGGCTACGAACTGGTCAATTAGCTGTATTGGCTACAGTTGCATTTGTCGCATTTCTTGTTTCTTCGCGTGGGGCTACTGTAGCTTTGCTGTTGGTGTTGCCGGCAATGTTATGGTTGGCTCGTAATCAGTTGCAGTTTGGTCGTAAATTGATTTTATTGATCAGTGTGTCGATGGTTTCTTATCTTTCTGCGTTATCGGTTAGCAGTGGTTTGTCCCTAGCGCAACGATTGGTTGCGACAGTTCAAGAGGGTGATCCTATTCGCATCATGTTGATGAAATCGGCTTGGTTGATGATTATGGATCACCCTTGGGTTGGTTCTGGTTTTGGTACATTTCGTCTTTTTTATTCCCAATATCGATTTCCCACAGAGACGATATCAGCAAGTGGGTGGGTGCATAACGATTATTTGCAAATCTGGCTGGAGTCAGGTTTGCCAATGTTTTTGTTGGTTTTGGGATTGGTACTTTGGGTTTTATGGGTGAGTTGGCGCACCTTGCTTGAAGGTGGTCGTGAGGCGTTGTTGCGAATGGGGTATCTGGCAGGTATTGTTGTTATTTTGCTGCATGCGTTAGTCAATTATTTTTTCTTTTTTGCTATGGTTAGCTTGCTTGTAGGGTTTTATTTAGCGCGTGTTTCGGACACAAATACGGTTAAGCAGATTGGAGCAGGTAACATCAGTAATGCTAAGAAAAATATGCGTGCACGTACTTTGGCGGCAGGTGGTTATGTGTTTCTAATGGGTTATTTGTTGATTGGGCAAGTTGCAGTTGAGGGTTTATTGGGTAATGCACATTTTATTCAGCGCTCTTTGTCGTACTGGAGCATAAGCTCGAATATTGTGTACCCTCGTTATGAAGTAGCATATTGGGTTTCAGTACTCGCCCCATTTCACCCTGCGCCTCATCACGTTATGGGCTTGGAACTATCGGATGGATTTGATTTTGACCCTTCTCGAGAAGATGCGATGCGCAAAGAAGCTCTTGTTCGAATGGCCTCAGGTCGACAGCGAGCGCCGTGTTATATGCCATACGCAAATGACGTGATGGCGATAATTAATCCGGGTAATGCCACCTCTCCACCAAATGATGCATTACGTTCGCAAGGTCGGGCGATAATTTCTCATAATATGAAATGCAATGCCCGTCATGGACTTAGTTATTATCATGCTGGTAGTCTGGCAAATTCGGATTCTGAAGCTATGATGTGGTGGCAAGCAGGTTTGGCTTCATCTTATATTTTTAGCGATCGCTTGCTTCTTGCAACGGCGATTTTGTCTAAAACTATGCCAGGAAAATCAGAGGAATTAATTTCATTGTCGGCTCAGATGGCCCGTGCAATACGAATAATGGAAAGTAATCCAGATGTTCAAGTAGATCAATTATTGTGGACCGAGTTGCAGTACAAACTTTTAAATATAGCCGGCCCAAATATCTTCAAGTGGCTAGATTCGCTCGCCAAGCCTTGATTTAGTATTGATTGGGCTATGAATGGAGCTCTAATTATAATAGAATACCTCTCTAACAGGGTGTTGAAAATCGAGCCTCAGTGGGAAATCGCCTTCGAAACCCAGCCAATGCCCCATGATTTGCATAAAAGATATGCAGCTTTTCCCAGGCCATCGTGCAATTTCGACCTTTTTTCGGGCCTTTTTGAAGCCAAGTAGAAGAATGGCGCGAATTACAACACCCTGTAAAGCTTAATATGTTGGCTCCCCAGCAAACTGCGTTTGGCAAGGTGTGGTTCGTTGCACATTATTTCGGCGTGAACACAGGCTTGGATGGATATTATCCGGCTTTTGTATTGTCCGGCCTGATTGCTGGCGTGGTATCTAGGTGCTGTACAAACAGGATTGTTTCCTGTCTATGCAGAAAGCGAGAAGGAGAAGAGGCCGGAGTTATCGGGTCAGACACCTATTCCCATGCTCCGCCTTGGCTACGGTGACTTGTTGAGCCAATCTCATGAACTTGTGGATTACCTGAGACAGAGCTTGTCCAGACTTCATCCTGACCACTTCCGCATCGCACGGGCCGCATTCTGGATAGGGCTGTTTACCATCTCAGCAAAGCTAATCGCAGCAAGCAAGGAAATCGCCGTGGCTTGGCGTTACGGTCGGGGGGCGGAGGTAGATGCCTACAATTTGGCTCTGACGCTCTCCACTTGGCTCCCAGTGACGCTGGTTTCTGTTTTAACGGTTGTACTGGTGCCGGCACTGGCAAGGTTGCGCGACAAAGATGAAGCGCAACGGACGCAACTCCTCGCTGAACTCAAAGGCTTGGGCTGGTTGGGCGCTATGGCTGCGATGCTGTTCGTAGTGCTATTTTACAACTGGGGTCTATCCTGGTTTGCCTCCGGACTGGATAGCGCCACGCTCGAAATGACGCGAGACATGTTGCTGACCTTCATTCCACTTGCGGCGCTGACTGTCTTTGTTGGGTTGAACACGGTCCGCTTACAGGCGAGCAACGATCATCGCTATGCTTTGGCCGATGGTCTGCCGCCACTGGCCATCATCCTGCTGTTATGGGCCTTGCAGACAGCGGCCAGTTTGCCGCTGCTTGCGGGTACATTGCTTGGAACCTCACTCCAAGTATTATGGCTCGCCCAACTTGTTAGCCACCATGAAGGTGTATCTGTCAGCACCAAGTGGCGTCTGAAGTCGGTCGAATGGCCAATGCTTTGGCGCTCAGCCATGATCATGGGTGCGGGGCAGATTGCAATGAGTTTCACCACCCCGATAGACCAGTATTTCGCGGCCAACCTGGGAACCGGGGCAATTGCTACCCTGGGCTACGCTAATCGCCTGATTTCGCTTGGATTGGCGCTCGGCGCCACCGTTGTTGTCCGTGCCACTCTGCTAGTCTTCTCGGAGGCCGTTGCCAAGGGTGAACTACAGCACGCACGCGTCTTAGCATTTAAGTGGGCCGGCTTGATGGTGTTGGCAGGATTTGCAGCGGCCACACTGTGTCATGTTTTTGCGCCGTGGCTGGTTGAGCTGTTGTTTCAGCGCGGGGCTTTTGCTGAAAGGGACACTCTGGTGGTCGCTGATGTATTGCGACACGGCATTTGGCAGTGGCCGTTTTATTTGGGTGGGTTGGTGTTGGTGCAGTATTTAGTGGCCAGTAACCGCTTCATGCTGGCAGCCATTTCCGGTGTTATTGCACTGCTAGCGAAAATGCTATTCACCGCCATGCTGGTCAGGTTTGCGGGCATCAACGGAATCGTGCTTGGGACAACCATGATGTATGTGGCCACTCTGCTTTGGTTTATTTGGTGTTCCGGATGGAAATGGGAAAGACATGTTGACGGAAGATAATGTTGGTGGCGATATTGCCGGCGAGAAATTCTGGAATTCACAGTGGAATAAATATGATATTCCCGCCGACCTATGGAATATCGATTCGACCCATTTTCGGAATAGCGTCGAACGCAAGTTGTTCGCACAGATGCAAGCCTATTTTGTGCATACCCTTGGTAGCACCAATGGAAAGAACCTGCTTGAAGTCGGCTGCGCACGTTCCGATGTCTTGCCGCTTTTTGTAATTAAGTCTGGATTCAATGTCTGGGGCATGGATTATTCCGAGCAAGGTTGCCTGCAGGCAAAAAAGATTATGGCTCGAGAGCGAGTTTCTGGAACCATCGTTTGCAGCGATATATTCGATCCGCCTAATGAAATGCATGGTTATTTTGATGCGATCGTGTCTTTCGGATTGGTCGAGCACTTTGCCAATACAGAGGCAATTGTGACTGCCATGGCCAGACTCCTGAAACCGGGAGGCGTCATGTTTACGCACATCCCGAACATGAATGGCCTGACCGGACTGACCCAGCGATTGCTGGATCGCGTCATATTCGATCTACATATCCCGCTTCACGCCGAGCAGTTGCGCGTCGCTCACGCAAAGAGCGGCATGGAAGTCATTCATTGCGATTACTTCATGTCCACGAATTTTGGTGTGTCGAATATCGACAGCATCGATAGAAACAGCCTCAACTGGCGAATCAAACGCTTTATCCTGACCTGGCTGACTCGGGTATCCAAAGCGGTCTGGTTTGTCGAGCAACGGGTTGGAGAATTACCAACGAGCAACCTGTTTTCGCCCTACATCAATTGCGTTGCCATCAAACCGGAAAGACCGAACTAGCGTCCATATTCCGCGATCGACATGAGGCTGCTGATATTCATTCATTCACTATCCAGTGGCGGTGCCGAACGGGTCACCGCCAATTTGGCGAACCACTGGAGCAAACAGGCATGGGATGTCACCGTTGTCACCTTGGCGCCTTGCAGTGGCGATTTTTTCCCGCTTGCAGGCGCCGTACGGCGCATCTCGCTCGATGCAGCTGGTGACAGCACAAACCTGTTGGCGGCGCTTGCGAATAATGCAAGACGAATCCGTGCCCTTCGGCACGTATTGCAGACAGAGAAACCGGATATTGCCCTTGCGATGATGAATACGGCTTCTGTTCTGCTGGCGCTGGCTGCGGCCGGATTACCAGTCGCTTGCATTGGTGCCGAACGTGAACAACCCTCCATGTCGCGGAGCGTACTTGCTTGGTCTTTCCTGCGTCGGCTGGCCTACGGCCGCCTCAATGCTGTGGTGGCGCTCACGCCGGAGACTGCCGCATGGATCGAGCGCACGAGTGCCGTGAAGCAACTCTCCGTCATTCCCAATGCGGTGCTCTGGCCATTACCGGAATCCCCGCCCTGGGTCAGTCCGAACTCCGTGGGTCAGCCATCCCGAAAGCGTCTGCTGGCTGTGGGCCGTTTGGCTCGCGTGAAGGGTATCGATCGCTTGCTGGATGCCTTCGCCCGCTTGGCGCCACGGCATCCGGACTGGGAATTGGTGATAGTCGGTGAAGGCACAGAACGAAATGCCCTGCAAAGCCAGATCAACGCTGCCGGTCTGTCCGGGCAGGCGTTTCTGCCCGGACAGACCGGCAGCGTTGCCGATTGGTACCGAAGCGCCCAGCTGTTCGTCATGAGTTCTCGGCACGAAGGATTTCCCAACGCACTCATGGAAGCAATGGCGCATGGCCTGCCGGCAGTGAGTTTCGATTGCGAGGCGGGCCCCCGCCACATCATTCGCCATGAGGTGGACGGACTGTTGGTTCCCGCAGGCGATGTGGCCGCGCTAACCACGGCACTGGATCGCATGATGGGCGATGGCGAGCTGCGCGAGCGCTATGCCGCCCGCGCGGGAGAGGTGCGGGAGCGCTTCTCTGAGTCGCGCATTCAGTCGCTCTGGCAACAGCTTTTCGACAAGGTGATCGATGCCCGTCGTCGCTGAATCTCGGCTTGGCCTGGCTTACCGCCGTGTTTATGAAAATCTGTGCGGACACCATCCGCTGCTGCTGCCATGGCATTTCCAATGGCTGCCCGCACATTTCCTCAAGCGGAACCTTATGCAATGGCTGCCGCAACTGGGCGGTAGCGTGCTTGACGTGGGCTGTGGCAACAAGCCCTATCGTCGTTGGTTCGGGCCGGTGGCGCACTATGTGGGGATCGACGTTTTCGCTTTGCCGGAGACCGATGTCGTGGTGTCGGTGGACGGAAGATGGCCATTTGCCGACCAGTCCTTCGACGTGGTGTTGATGACTCAGGTCATGGAGTACTTGGCCGAACCGCAGGCCACGGTTGCCGAGATCCGGCGCGTACTCAGGCCGGGTGGCGTCGCGGTCCTGAGTTTTCCGTTTCTTTTTAACGAACATGGCCGCCGGGATTACCTCCGGCTTTCCGCGCGCAGCGTCGACACGCTCTTTGCCGGATTCACTTTGCGCTGCCTGGAAAAGCAGGGCGGTATCGGCTCGACCATGGCGGTGCTGTTCCTCAACTGGCTGCACACCTCGTTGAACTGGATGTTTCCCCTCCGCCTGACGAGACCCCTGCTACTGCCCGTCTGGCTGCCGCTCTGCCTGGCGGTGAACCTGTTGGGTTTGCTGGTGAACCGTCTCGATGTGACGGGGGCCTATTACAGCAATGTGTTTCTGGTCCTGGAACGGCCCGCCGGAGAGGGCACGTCATGATCAACCAGCTCCATGCCCTTCTCCACCGCCCAGAAAAGGGATGGGATCCGGTGCCGCCAGAACACGCAATTACTTATGGCGAGGGAGAATGGCAGCGTGTTGATGAAGGGTTGCTGGATCATCTGGATCACTGGACGGGCGGCCTGTACGGCAAGCGGGTGCTCGATCTGGGTGGCGGCCCCGGGCAGTATTCGGCCGCATTCGCGCGACGTGGCGCCGAGGTGACCTGGCACGATGTGTCGCGCCATTACCGCGATATCGCGCAGGCTCGCATCCGGGCGCTGGGCCTGGCTGAGCGCGTCCGCTTTTCCCTGGGTTATTTGGAGGAGGCCCCCCGTTTGTTGACGGGAAATTTCGATCTCGTCTTCAACCGAATCTGTTGGTACTACGGCATGTCCGATGCCGGCTTTGCCGGCGTCGTTTACCGCCTGATCGCACCCGGCGGCTGGGCTTACGTCGACACCAATCATTCCAGCGGCCGACCTGACAACCTGCCATTGACGGTGCGCCTGCGTACCTGGTTAAACGACCGTTTCACCATCAAAATCGGCCATCCCTATCCCCCGCATGGCCGCGTCGCCCACTTGTTCCTGCGCTACCCGGTGGCGCGGCTGCTGGTGGATTACCGCTCTGCGGCGAACGACCGCATCCTGCTGCAAAAGCCGGGAGGCCGAGGGTGAGCGCCCGCTATCTCCTCCGTTTCGACGACATCAGCCCCACCATGAATTGGCGCGTGTGGGATCGGATCGAGCCGATGCTCCACGCTCACGGCATCAAGCCCCTCCTCGCCGTGGTACCCGATAACCAGGACACCAAGCTGATGGTCGAGCCGCCCCGCGCCGACTTCTGGGAGAGGGTGCGTGCCTGGCAGGCGGCGGGATGGTGCATTGCCCTGCATGGCTATCAGCATCGGTATGAGACGCGCGATGGCGGCCTCATGGGCATCAACGCCTACAGCGAGTTTGCCGGCCTAGCGGAACCAGTGCAGCGCGAGAAACTGCGGCTGGCCCTGGCCATCTTCTCGGCGCAAGGTGTGCGCGCCGATGCCTGGGTGGCGCCGGCACATTCCTTCGACGTCACCACCGTGCGTCTGCTGCTGGAGCAAGGCATCGAGACGATCAGCGATGGATTCTATTTCCGTCCGGTCCGGCGCCTGGGCGCGCTCTGGGTGCCGCAGCAGTTCTGGCATTTCCGGCCCATGCCCGCCGGTTTGTGGACGGTGTGCCTGCATTGCAATGGCTATGGCGAAGCCGAGATCGCACGCCTGCAATCCTGGATCACGACCTATGCTGGCCGGATGGCTTCGCTTGCGGAACTCGCGAGGTCCAGCGTCGCCCGGCCCGCAAACCTGCTGGACAACGGGTTTGCCGCGCTGCTGCCCTTGCTGCGCGCTCTGCGGCGCCGCGTGCCAGCGAAATGAAGCGGGTGCTGTTCCTGATCCCCACCCTGACCGGCGGCGGTGCGGAGCGGGTCATCGTCACCCTGCTAAGGCATCTGGATCGGGCCAAGTTCAGTCTGGCGCTGGCGGTGGTGGATACCCGGCAGGCCGTATTTCGTGACGACGTGCCGGCGGATGTGGAATTCATCGACCTGGGCTGCAGCCGGGTGCGCCACGCGCTACCTCGAATTGTCGGCCTGATCTGGCGGCGGCGGCCGGATGTGGTGTTCTCGACACTGGGGCATCTCAATCTGGCGTTGGCGATCCTGCGCCGTCTGTTGCCCTGGGGGCCGCGCTTTCTGGCCCGCGAAACCATCGTTGTCAGCAGGAATCTTGCCGCGCTGAAACGGCCCTGGTTATGGTCCTGGGCTTACCGGCGCTATTACGCCAACCATGACAAGCTGATCTGCCAATCGCGGGATATGCGGGATGACCTCGTCAACCACTTTGGTTTCCCGCTGGAAAAGACGGTGTTGATCCACAATCCGATCGATATTCGCCGCGTGCGCGAGCTGGCCAGCGCGCCCTTGGCGGATGCGGGAGAAAGACCGCCCGGGTCCATTGCGCTGATCGCGGCGGGACGTCTGGAGAGACAAAAGGGGTTCGATCTGCTGATTCAGGCAATGGCGCTCTGTGGCAAGCAGGTCTTGCACCTCACGCTGCTGGGAGAGGGTCCGCTGCGCCCGAAACTGGAAGCCCTCGCGCTCAGTTTGGGCATTCGTGAACAGGTGCGTTTTTTGGGATTCAAGGCCAACCCCTATCCCTATTTCGCCCAAGCCGATGCCTTAGTCCTCAGCTCACGCTACGAAGGCTTTCCCAACGTGGTGCTGGAAGCGCTGGCCTGCGGCACGCCGGTGATCGCCTTGCCAGCCCCTGGCGGGGTGCGGGAGATACTCGACGGCTGCCCGGGTTGCCATCTCGCCGCCGAGGTCACTGCCGCCGCGTTGGCCGAGGTGCTTGCCGCCTTCGTGCCGGGCCGGCGCCTGGCCGCCGACGCGGCCGCGCCTTACGCCTTGGAACCGATCCTGGCTGAATACGAGCGGGAGTTGCTGGCATGAAACCGCTGCGCCTGCTGTTCATCACTACGGGGCTGGCGACGGGGGGCGCGGAAATGGCCTTGCTGCGGCTGATCCGCCATCTGCCGGAAGGCATTCGCACGCAGGTCATTTCCCTCACCGATGCGGGCACGGTGGGGCCGCGTCTCAGGGAGTTGGGCATTCCGCTTGAAACCCTCGAGATGCATCCGGGGTGGGTTTCCCCGCTGGCATTCCTGCGCCTGATCCGACTGATCCGCCGGGCGCGGCCGGATATCGTGCAGACCTGGATGTACCACGCCGACCTGCTCGGTGGGCTCGCCGCGCGCCTGGCCGGCGTCCGCCGCGTGGTGTGGGGTCTGCGTCACAGCAACCAGGATGCGGACAAAAACAAACGGAGTACCCGCATGGTGGCCAAAGTCTGCGCGCGCCTCTCGGGGTGGCTGCCGGCCGCCATCCTGTCCTGCTCGGAGCAGGCGCGACGGGTGCATTCCAACTTGGGCTACCGGGATGAATTGATCAGTGTCCTGCCCAACGGCATCGAAATCGATCGCTTTCGCCCGGATGCCACCTCACGGCAAACGCTGCGCGAGGAACTGGCGCTCCCGAGCAATACTCCGCTGGTCGCCCTCATTGCCCGCTTCCACGCACAGAAGAACCACCAGGGTTTCCTGCGTGGCGCAGCGCTGGTGCAGCGCCAGCGTCCGGACGTTCATTTCATCCTGGCCGGGCACGGCGTCGATAGCGGCAATGTACAGCTGCTCGCCTGGCTGAACGACGCGGGCGTGGCGACAACGACCCATCTGCTCGGCGAGCGCGGCGACGTACCGCGGCTGATGGCCGCTGTCGATGTCGTCGCATCGGCTTCCTGGGGCGAGGCTTTCCCCAACGTGCTGGCCGAAGCGATGGCGTGCGGCACGCCCTGCGCTGCGACCGACGCGGGCGATTCGGCGAAGATCATTGGTGATACCGGACGCATCGTTCCGGTGGGCGACATGCCCGCGCTGGCGCAGGCCATGATCGAACTGCTGGAACAGCCAGTGGCAGTCCGAACGGCCGCTTCGGAACAGGCGCGGGCGCGCATC
>CAXNNH010000022.1:0-11248 GCA_964203325.1 Burkholderiales bacterium
AACCGCGCCGCAGCACGATTGTCTTGCGCAGTTGAGCGCTATCTTTCACACCTTGGGCAACCGTCACAGCCTGCAGCACCGTCAACGGCCCGAGCAAGGGCTGTACCCCCGGCTGAACAACTTCTCCCCCCACAAAAATGCGTCGGGCGCTACTGCCCTGCACATTGATGGTTACTTGTGGACGCCGCAGGTGTGCCAACATGAGCTGTTCGACACGCTCGGTCAACTCGGCCAGTGTCAAACTGTCAACCGACAACTCCCCGATCAGTGGCAAGGACAAGCGACCATCGGAACGTACGCTGACCACCGTATTAAGTTCGGGTACATATTGAAAACGGAAATTCAGCTCATCGCCGATCGCAACGCGATAATCGAGCGGTACGGACGATGGCTCGCGCGCAATCGCATCGGAGCCCCACACCCAAAACAGAACGAGCAAAAAACAGCCCGTAAAAAATTGTTTCAGGCGCTGTGGAGATATGGCTCTTCCCTGAATTTCGTACATCCGAATAGCTACCTTTTTTCTTTGAATAGTCCAACGAATAGCGCATATTATGGCTCTTCCGGTATTTCATACAGTACTTGAAGGATAGCAGAACCCCCAAGAGGCTTGTTCGACAATGACTTTACGAGAATTATTCAGCACGAGGACTCTATGGGGATTATTATCCCGCGATCGATACTGGAATTAAGGGGCCAGGTTGTCAAGGCGGTGGAATGGAACCACGATCCGTTGCAATCGTGACCGGCGATTCAAGGCGACCGAACACCTCCGGGGGGCACCGGGGCAAATCGAGCGCTATTTGCGGCGCACGATACTGGATGTACCCCTGGCTGGGAAACGTTGCTGGGTTGATATTGAGTATGTCCAGGTCTTCGTACACAACAGAACTCCAGTGGAGAATCTGTCGCTCGTGGAGCCTGGACAACGGGTCACCCATCGAATGGCTCGCATGGTCAGCGGCGATCCGATATCGGCTGAGTGATGAAATCTATGCGCCATTCCACTGAAATTCAAAACGGTATATTGGAGACAATCGGCAATACGCCATTGGTAAAGCTATCCCGATTATTTCCTTCGGCAAATTTTAGTTTTTTTGCAAAACTCGAAAGCTCCAATCCGGGGGGATCCATGAAGGATCGGCCAGCACTCAGGATGGTGCAGGATGCACTGGCTGCAGGGCGCATTACAAAAGGCTCTACTCTGATCGAGTCCAGCTCCGGAAACCTTGCAATCGGTTTGGCGCAGGTTAGCTGTGCGATGGGGCTGCGATTGATTGTGGTGGTCGATCCAAAAGTCACTCCGGCCAACCTGCGGATTTTGCGGGCCTATGGGGCTGACATTGATACGGTCTCTATCCCCGATCCTGAAACCGGCGAATATCTGGCCGCTCGGCGCAAGCGTGTGAGCCATCTGGTAGAGACGCTTCCAAACGCTTTCAATCTGAATCAGTATGCCAATCCCGGTAACCCGGCTTCTCACCGCGATGGAACGTATGCCGAACTGTTTGATGCGCTTGACAATCGGCTCGACTGGTTGTTGGTGTGTATCAGTACCTGTGGTGGCTTGAGGGGTGCGCGCGAACTCATCACTCAGCGCCAGATGAATACCAAAATTCTTGCAATAGATGCAGCGGGGTCTGTTATTTTCGGAACGCGTGGTCCACGCTTGCTTCCTGGGCATGGTGCAGGGATTATTCCCGAACACATGGCAGATGGTTTGGCAGATGAGTCACAGCTTGTTACCGATGCGCAATGTGTTGCCGGATGTAGAGCGCTGGTGCAGCGAGAAGCGCTTTTGGCTGGTGCATCTTCCGGTGGTATTGTCAGCGTGGTGGATCGTTTGCAGTCCAAGTGGACCGCAGGAGAGCGCATTGCAGCAGTGCTACCTGACCGTGGTGAGCGATACATGGATACCGTCTATGATGACGCATGGTGCGAGCGTAACTTTGGCTATATCCCAATGCTTTCTTCAGCAGCCTGAAAATTTACTTCCTCTTCCATTTAGTAGGGAAAAACAATGATTGACCCATGCACGCGCTCAATTACGTTACTGTCGTCTTCTGTTGTCGCAGAACAGCTATTTGGCCATGAAAAAGAATTGATCGACCTCGTGGCACAGGCATACGTAACGCATAGTCTGGGTGACTCCAGGCTTCCTCAGTCTGAATACTTGCGTTTCCCTGGCATGGAGCGTGAGCGGATCATTCCAAAAGCCGGATATCTAGGAGGGACGAACCCTGCGGCGGGTATCAAGTGGATCGCTTCTTTTCCAGACAATGTGGGCAAAGGCTTGCCGCGTGCCTCGGCCCTCATTTTGTTGAACAGTCTCGAGACTGGTCGCCCGACTACTGTGATGGAAGGCTCGCTGATTAGCGGACAGCGCACCGCAGCAGGTATTGCCCTGGCCGCGCGTTTGCTGCATCCGCCTGGTCTGTGCAAGCAGTTGGGCGTGGTTGGCTGTGGTCCTATCAATAGTGAATCGGTGCGGTTCATCTTGGCTGATGGTCGTGCAGTCCAATCCATCGGACTATTTGACCTTGATGCCCAACGCATGGCGAACTTTGCCGGATCGCTGCGTGATAGCGGCTTTACGGGTGAAGTCATTCGGCACGAAAGCGTGGCGGCGTTGCTGGCAGCTTGTGAACTGGTTTGCTTTGGTACATCAGCAGTTCAGCCAACTGTTCAGACGCTTGCCATGTGCCCCCCCGGTACCACCTTGTTGCATACATCGCTTAGAGATTTGAGTACGCAGGCTTGTCTGGAAGCCGATAACGTTGTTGACGATGTCGATCATGTGCTGCAAGCCAATACCGCGCTGCACCGGACCGAGCAGGAAACGGGGCGTCGCGATTTCGTCAGGGCAACGTTGGCGCAAGTTATTCAAGGCCATGTCCCCGCCAGGGTTGGTGATAAGGTTGTTATTTACAGCCCGTTTGGTCTAGCTGCCTTGGATCTTGCCTTTGCCGAGTTTGTTGCGCGCCGCTGCAGTGAAAAGCAGACTGGGCTCGTTGTTCCGGACTTCCTGCCATGATGACGGCACCGGCTTTATTGACGCCGTATGCCGGCTTTGCTATGGCGGCCCGGGAAACACCACAGGCCTGCGCCTTGGAGATCGGGTCTGACCGATGGACCTACAGGCAGGTGCATGAGTTATCCGGGCGCATTGCCCAGCTCATCGGACGCATCGCTCCGGCATTTAGCAAGGGCGAGCGCGTAGGGGTATTGGCCTCGCGCTCTTTGGTTGCGTATGCTGGAAGCATGGCAGTGTTTTCAGCGGGGGGGGTACATGTTGCACTGAATCCGGCATACCCGCCTGAACGTAACGCGACCATCATCCGCAAGGCGGGCATTAAATCCATCATTACCGGGCCCGAGGGTGTCGGGTTGGTAGAGGAATTGGCCCGGATGACTGGCATTGAGCTGCACTTGATTGCACCGTGCTCGACAATAGAAACCGGCACTATCGCAGTGGCACAGGTGTTGGATTCGAGTGATTTGGAACTTTGCGCAGAAGAGGATGGGGTTGAGTTCGCTGGTGATGATCTCGCGTATATCGTGTTTACCAGCGGAAGCACTGGGGAGCCAAAAGGCGTTGCAATTACCCATGGGAATTTGGCTGCCTACATGCAAAATTTCCGTGCGTTGGCTGCGCCCGTTGCCAGTGACCGAGTGGTTTCAACCTATGAGCTGACGTTTGATGTGGCGCTCCATGATTTGCTGAATGCATGGTGGAGTGGCGCCAGCCTGATCGTGATGCCCGAGCGCGCCATGATGGCTCCCGCCCGCTTTATTCTCGATAAGCAGATCACATATTGGTTCTCCGTCGCTTCATTTGCAATGATTTTGCAAAGGCAGGGCTTGTTGCGTCCGGGACTCTTCCCGCTGCTCCGTGTCAGTTTGCTCTGTGGTGAAGCATTGCCAAAAGCAACTGCCATGGCGTGGTCCCAGGCAACCCCCAACTCGGTTTTGTATAACGTGTATGGCCCGACCGAAACCACCATGGAATTGGCGTTTTATCGTTGGGAAGCAGGCAAATCAGAGCTTGATTGTTTGCGCGGCGTCACTCCGATTGGGGTTCCGTTTGCAGATCACGCGCACCTTTTGCTGGACGATGGCGGAAATGTGGTTGTGGGCGCTGGTATCGGTGAGTTGTACCTTCAGGGACCGCAAGTCGGGCTTGGCTATTGGGGAGATGAGGCACACACGAACAATACCTTTACGACTGTACAAGGTCAGCAGGGGCGTTGGTACAGGACAGGGGATCGTATTGAGCGTGACTCAATGGGCCTCTACCACTTCGTTAGCAGAATAGACTTTATGGTGAAAGTGCGAGGCCATCGCATTGAGTTGGGTGATATCGAAAATGCGTTGCGCCAATCTTCTGGGGTTGATCTGGTTGCAGCCATTCCCTTGCCGGGCAAGGATGGTATGTCGCAAGGTATCGTTGCTTTTGTGTGTGCAGATCAGAGCGTTTCAGCCAGGCAGATTCGTGAAGGCGTTAGCAATTTGCTGCCTAAATACATGGTGCCAGACGAGATTCGGATCATTGCCGATATGCCGATGAATGCCAACCGCAAAGTGGATCGCAGTGCGCTTGGTGCGCTGATTGATCGCTGATTGATCGCAAATTCCGCGAACCTTGCAAACTGGAATGCTTACGAAGCAAAGACCTGCTTAAGTTGATGGATCAAGTCTTCAACGGTCGTGATTTCAGAGGGATCAAAAAGCAGAATGTCTGCTTCTAATCCCGTCGTTTTTTCAATTTCAGTAATCAGATCCACCAAGGCCAAGCTGTCCAGCAGGCCTGCATCAAGAACCGCAGTGGAGGGAGTCAGTGGCGCCGACAAGCCAAGTTCTTCAACGCGTTTGGTCAAAAATTTTTCGACAATCAATTCAACTTGCGAGGTCATTTAATTTGGTTTCCGATGTGAGTTGGTGCTAGGTTGGACGTCGTTGCTTTCCACTGAATGCGGTTGGAACGTACGGTATGGTCGGTCATTCCAAGCCAGGCATCCCCGTCAACAGCACTACAGGGCCAAGCGGGGCCATTTTGCAGCTTTTCTTGCACGGCTTTGTCAAAAACCCGCAAGTAGTGTGATGTTAGTGCCAGTTGCCGTACATGCGGCTGACAGTTTCGCAGTTGTTCACCTAAGGTTCCCCCAAAGCGAGGCGCTTCTACCCACGGTAAATCTTGCGCTTTAGCCCATCCGCACAATTTATGCATGAGGCAAGGTGCGACATTTTGACTTGCATTGGGGTTGACCACCATATCCAGCAGATAAACCCTAGACACTTTGTCGTTAGGTTTTCGGTCAGCTTTTGCGATGAGGTAGCCCACCAAAATTTCGCGTTCAAAAGCGCCAAGCAAAACCATGTCTTCAAGCGTGTCCGGATTCGAGTATCGCCATTGCACTAACTCCTTATTCCGGGCAAGCCAAAGGCCGGGTTGCTCCTTTACTGTCTGCCATAAATCGTCGAATGCGTCTCCCACATCGGATGCCTGCAACTGCCTGATGGTGCCACCAAAAGCAAGTGCTGGTAGAGACGCGTAGCCAACAAGCGTTCTTAAACTATGAAGCACGGGAGCAAGCAATTTGCCAAAAGGCAGGAATGCCGTCAGACCTTTTCGCCTGAGTGCGAATTCGATAAAACTACGATCACTAGCGACCCACAATAGCGATTGTGTGACTTTGGGGTCGGCAAGCGTTTCAGCTTTGTAAAGCTTGTAAAGTGGTACGCTGTTTGCATTGGCCGTCGTGGAGTAAACCATCTGGACGCCGGGCTGCGTAAAAAACGCACGCATCAGCTTTACGCTGTGCGCGCGCCACTTTTTCTGTACCAAGTAAGACGTGCATGTTGCACCTACGACGCGCGTGTTGTCGATTGAAAACGACTGGGGCAGGTTACCCAAATAGCCATGGATACCTTCGTCCGACTCCAACACCCATCCGCTTGCGACAGGTACACCTAGTTCGCATTCAAGAGCGACTCGATCGGGATTATTTTCAAATGCCCAGTCCCAGCCTTCTTGACTGCGGACAGGCCAGCCCACCTCTGCCAAAAGCACTTGCACCTTGGGGTAGTCTTCGCGAGTTGTAGGCCTCAAAGTGACGGCATTTGTTTTCATGTTTGACTCCACTTGTGAGATTTACTTTTGCGTTTGGTTGGAATCGATTAGTTGAAAAAACTCAAAATATTATTATTGACCGTGGCTTCCGCAAACTCATATTTTGCCTGTTTTTAATGCGTTACCTCGGAATGGCAGGAGAGCCGTTCTCCGCCGAAGCGCCTCAAGTAAGGGCCTTTCGATGACATAGTACGTTACATAACCAATGGCGATTGTTCCTGCCAGGACGACGAAAAATGCCCACTCAAAACCCAAATATCGATAGAGCTGAATTTTCATCGCTATTTTCAGCAAAAGCCCTTCAATAGACACATGCGTCAAATAGATTGTATAAGAGGCGTCGCCCAATGCCTTTAAGAAAGAAGGAACCGCAAGTGCGCCACGTCGTTCAAACTTCGTAATACCGGCCAACAGCAGGGAAAATCCCAAAACCAGGAGCATTGATTCGATTTGTCTCGGCACCGATACGATGGCCAGGCCAGCACTCGTCAGAATGACGCCCGACATCAGCTCTCCCCTCCCTTTTCCGCCACGACGGTAGAGCAGATACGCACACATCCCCAACAAAAAGTACAGATTGAACGCCGCCGTATACACCTTGAATGGCGTTTGCGCATCGTCGGTTGGAAACTGGTAAGCCGAGGCTGCTACGGCCATGAAAACACCGAGCGTTAGCAAGCCGATTCTGCGATTGATAATGAGTATGGAAAAAACAGCGTAAAAGGCCAGCTCATAAAATAAAGTCCATGCTATAGGCAATGGCGGCGGCCCGGCAGTAAAACGAATCAGGGTCAATGCGGTCAGCCAATCGCCAACACTTACAGGGATTTTCGCATCTGTCCCCCCGAAAATTGCAAGCATCAACACAAAGAGCGCCGTATAAAACCAATAGATCGGGAAAAGGCGAACGAGTCGCCGATAGGCATAGTTAACCCACCTGCCAGGCTTGTCGATATCTTCGAAGTGCGCAAAAAGGATGATGAAACCAGACAAGACGAAGAAAAAGTCGACGCCGAAGTCACCGTAGCGCGAATATTCGCTGAATACGGACTGGCCACCATATCGGGCAAGACTCATCTGGATCGAGAGATGAAAAGCCGCAACCATAATGGCAGCGATTGCGCGCCCTGCTTGAAGGGATCTCAGCATCGGAAAGTTACTTGGTGGTGGTGTTTGTTGGCGAGGGCGACGTTAGGAATTTTTATGCGGGCATTGGGTTAAGAAATAGCAACGGCGCTTATTGATGGGTGCTGCCTAACCTCGGTGAAAGAAGAAAACCCGCCGCCTACCTCCTCTACAAGCCGCGCCCATGCTTGTTCTACAAGGCACCTACCCGGAGAGCCACTGTTTACGCCACTCTTCAGCCACCCCCTCTGGAGATCGTTTATCCATGCGCCTCTCCGGCCATCGGCTTTAGCACGGGCCGCTTTTTCGCGCTATAAACAGCTTCAGCAGTCGCTGCGTTTGAGCAGGTCTTTCAGGTTGGCGAAGGGCTGTGCGCAGGCGCGGTTTTTGCCCGGCCCGCCACTGCCACCGACGCCGGCCTGACGTGCGGCGGCGGCGTCGAGTTCGCGCGAGTGTTCGTTGTCGTGGCAGTACAGGCACAACAACTCCCAGTTGCTGCCGTCGGACGGGTTGTCGTCGTGGTTGTGGTTTTTGTGGTGCACGGTCAGTTGTTGCAGGTTTTCGCGGGTGAACTCGCGGGTACAGCGACCGCAGATCCAGGGATAAATTTTCAGCGCTTGCTCGCGGTAGCCCAGTTCGCGCGCCTGACTATTGCGGATGGCTTCGGCGATCATACGGTCGGTGTGTGCGCTTTTGGCATTTTTTGCGCTGTCGTTGGCCATTTTTGTTTTGCCTCAGAGGAAGAAACGCGGTGATGAGAGAAGGCGCGGCGGCGCTTATTCCCAGGTAACGGTGGTTGAGAACAGATAACCGGCTCCGTAGACGGTTTTGATGATTTTCGGGTTGTGCGGATCGCCTTCGATCTTGCGCCGCAGGCGTGAGATGCGCACGTCAATGCTGCGATCAAATGGCGATACGTCGCGCTCACCGAGCAGTTGCTCGCGCGTCAGGATACGGTTGGGACGTTCGAGAAAGAAGCGCAACAATTGCGCTTCGGCCGTGCTCAGACTGAATTGTTCGGCCAGCGGTGAATAGAGTGCGTTGGTACTACCGTCGAAACGCCAACCGGAGAATTCGGCAGCCCCTCGGCCACGGGCTTGCGCTGTGTGTGCCGGCTTTTCGCAACGGCGCAGAATGCTGCGGATACGCGCAATCAGTTCGCGTGGCTCGAAGGGTTTGACCACGTAGTCGTCGGCGCCCAGCTCCAGGCCCATAACGCGGTCAGCGGTATAGCCGCGCCCAGTCAAAATCAGCACGCCGCAAACGTGCTGGTTACGCAGTTCGCGCACCAACTCCATTCCGTCTACATCCGGCAGACCGAGATCGACAATACATAACTCGGGCGCGTTAGCCCGTACCCGGCGCATCAAGTCGGCACCCGTGCGGAACCATTCGGCGGCGTAGCCGAAATCGCCCAGCACTTTGCTGACCAAACGCGCCACCTCTGGCTCGTCCTCGACCAGATAGATGGTCGGTGGCAAGTCGCGGGCGGACAACGTGTGCGCGGAGGGGTTGGGACTCATTGCTCGATGGAGTGCAGAACGGTCGCCAGCAGCGACACGTCGAAAGGCTTGTTTAGCATGGAAAGCTCGGGATCTTCGTTGTCTTTTTCTGAACAGCCGTAAGCATAGCCGCTCATTAGCACGATGCGTATCTCTGGGCGGTTTTTTTTGATGAAACGCGCCAGTTCCCAGCCGTCCATACCGCCCGGCATCACGATGTCCGACAGCACGACGGCGATATCAGGAACGTTTTCAATCATGCTGACCGCTTCCGGCCCATTCTCGGCTTCGAGCACCGGGTAGCCCAGGTCGGTTAATTGTCGGCGCACGATCTTTCGCACGTCCGGGTCGTCCTCGACCAGCAGGACCAACTTTTCGGTATCGCTCCGCAGATTGTCGGACGTTTCTGGCAAGTCGAGCACCGCATCGTCGCCGCGCATGCCCGGCAAGAGCAGGGTGACCGAGGTGCCTTTGCCCGGCGAACTGCTGATTTTGGCGCTGCCGCCTGACTGTTTGACGAAGCCGTAAACCATAGCCATGCCCAGACCGCTGCCCTTGCCGAAATCCTTGGTGGTAAAGAAAGGCTCGAATACCCGCGCCAGTGTGGCGCTGTCCATGCCTAAGCCGTTGTCGGTGACGGTAATGCTGACGTAGCTACCGGGCGGTAATTCTTGCTCCTGCTCTTGCTCGCGGGCACTGGCCCCGTCGAGGCGTACCTGGCCAAGTTCGATGCGGATCAGGCCGCCGTGCGGCATGGCGTCGCGTGCGTTGAGCACCAGATTGAGCAAGGCGCTGTCGAGCTGGTTGGGGTCGGCGCGGGCAATCAGATTGTGTTCGCCGACAAAACAGGTCAGGGCAATGGTCTCCGGCAACGAGCGGCGCATCAATTTGGCCATTTCCTGCACCAGCAAGCCGATATCGACCGTTTGCGGTGCCAGCGGCTGCTGGCGGGAGAAAGCCAGTAACCGCTTGATCAGATCGACGCCGCGCCGTGAGGCTTGCAATGCCGAATTGAGGTATTCGTTGTATTCGCTGTATTCGTGGTGTTCATTGTTGTAGACCCCGTCACGGTTCGGGCCACCGTTGTTGGCCGCATGACCTAGCGCTCGCCAGTCGCGCAGAACGGTCAGGTTGCCAATCACTACGGTCAACATATTGTTGAAATCGTGCGCGATGCCGCCGGTAAGCTGGCCGATGGCCTCCATTTTCTGCGCCTGCACCAAGGCGGCCTGCGTCCGTTTCTGTTCGGTCACGTCGAGCGCCAAAACGAAGCAACCGAGTACGCGGCCGTCCGGCGAAAACTCCGGCACCAGCGTACTGCGCGCAAACACCGGGCGACCATCGGGGCGGGTCAGCGAATACTCGTAGCTAACCTGCACGCCGGACAACGCGCGCGCGACATTGTCACGGATAGTTGGCCATACCAGCGGCCCGAGCACCGAAGCGGTACTATGACCGACGATTCGGTCGACGGGCATACTGAACCAGTCCGAATAGCCCTGGTTGGCGTAGCGAAAGATGAGCTGATGGTCGAAGTAGCCGATATTGGCCGGCACGCGGTCGGTAATCAGGCGCAGGCGCGCTTCGCTACGCCGTAAAGAAGCGGCAATCTCCAGGTTGGTGGCATTGGCTTCGGTTAATTGAGCGTTGGCGGCTTTCAGTTCGGCCGTTCTTTCACCGACGCGGACTTCCAATTCGAGTTTTTGTTGCGCGATCCGCGTTTCGTGATGACGTTGTTCGGTGACATCCGTATATAAGGTGATAAATCCCCGATGGGGCAGCGGCAAGCCACGCACGGCGAGAATGCGGCCATTCGGTCGTTGCCGATCAGCCGAATGCGGCATGAAGCTGCGGGCGCGCTCGACAATGGCCGCCACAATGTCGTTAGTGTCCCCCGGCCCGTACTCGCCGCGTTCGGCGTTGTAGCGAATGAAGCTATCGAAAGGCGCGCCGATGTAAGCCATTTCCGGCGGAAAATCGAGCAGGCGCAGGAAGGTTCGATTCCAGGCCACCATGCGCAAGTCGGCATCAAAAACAGTCAGCCCTTGATCGAGCAGATCCAGGCCGGCCTGTAGCATCTCATAGCGACGCTGCTCCTCATCGGAGGCGCCGGGTTTGGCGCTCAGCAGGCTGTTCAAAGCCGGTTTCATGGGCCGTGTTTCCCCGCTTACAATTAATCGAAACACAATTCTAGTAGGGATCGCCAGACAATAAGGCCACTTGCAATCATTCGTTACATTTGCAAAAAAGTTCCGCAACCTTCTGCTGCGAAGCTGCAGGCTTTGGAATTGAAGTTCCGCAGTAGCGCACGCAGCAGCTCAAATTCCACCTACCCCCCATTTCATACTTAGCCCCCACAGAGAGACTTTTTGCGATGAAAGTGTTCGTACCCGTCAAGCGCGTCGTCGACTACAACGTCAAGATCCGCGTCAAGAACGATGGCAGCGGCGTCGAGTTGGCCAACGTCAAAATGGCCATGAATCCCTTCGAC
>CAXNNH010000023.1:0-11181 GCA_964203325.1 Burkholderiales bacterium
CTCTAATTGATCTATTTTTTTGTGGATAAGAAGCCTGGTTTCCGGGCTTTTTCTTTTGATAGCTTAGGGTTAGCGATACGCCTATAAATTAAGCGTGACTCTGATTAGTGACAGAGTTACGGAGTTTTGAAGGCGGTAAAAATATCAAAAGCATGTTGTTTTAGCAAAGGAAAAAATCGGTCTTGCCGACCGCTAGTAGCCTGAGTTTTCCGCGTTTGGTTTGATTTGGTTTCTTTCGCGCAGGGGTGGATTCGTTTTTTTGGTGGAGATCGACGACTGAAAAAATCTATAGATAGGCGCCAGTGCGGTTTGAGCCAGCCGGCTCGTAGGTATCTGTCTCCATATACCTCGCTGCGACCACTGCGGACAACTCTTGAAAACGCTGTTCCAATTCCCCGATCACGGGGCCGTGACCGCTACTGTCCTCCAATCCGCAGCACCAACAGAGCCTAGCAATTACATTAACTTTTCAGACTCGATTACCGATAGCAGGCTGAGTAAATCAATAGGTTTGAAGAATACTGGCCAGGACGAAGAATGTGTTGTTCCGATACGTTCGATCGACATGTCTCCCGTCAGTACTACTCCCTTGATCGGTTTCGTCGAACGTTGTTGAATGGCATCGAGAAATTCGACCCCGTTTAGTCCGGGGAGTCGAAAGTCGGAAATATAGAAATCCGCATTGGCAATTTCAGAATCTGCCAACGCATCTTCAGCATTGGCGTATCGAGTAACACTCATACCGTACGATTCCAGAGATACTTGGGTCGCTGTTGCGACCATTAAATCGTCTTCGACCACAACGACACGGCGATTGGTTATCTGACTTGCAGCGTCGGCGTCCAGTACTGGACGTTCGATCGGGTTTTTCTTTTGTTTCACTACAGAATCCGCCAGAGGCAGTCGAAACTCGAAGACGCTGCCCTTGCCCGGTTGGGAGCGGCACACCACTTCCGTTTCCAGCAGCTTGGCAATACGTCTGGCGATGGCAAGCCCTAATCCGAGTCCCTTAGTACTATCCCGCCCTGGATTACCGACCTGAAAATATTCTTCAAAAATATTGTCGACGTGTTCTGCAGAAATACCAATCCCCGTATCCCAAACCTGAATTAGAGCTTGGTTCCCTCGACGGCGGAAAGCCAGCAGAACACCGCCTTGCGAAGTGTATTTGATGGCATTGCCGATGAGGTTACCGAGCAGGCTCATAAGCAGTTTTCCGTCGGTGATTATCGCCATGTCCCGGAACGGGAAACAGAGTATGAAGCGCAAGGATTTATTGGTAGTCATCGATGAATACTCGGCATCGATCTTGCGCATTAGGGCTTCCACCGGAATGATTTCAGGAGACGACTTGACCGCACCGGCATCGAGTTTAGAAATATCGAGCAATACGCTCAGAAGATCGCCTAACGATTGCGTCGATTGCGAAAGAAATTGGCCGATGTTTTTTTGCTCTGCGCTCAGTTCGGTTCTAAGCAGAGCGTCTGCGAACAGACCAATGGCCTGCATTGGCTGTCGCAGATCGTGGCTGGCTGCGGCTAGAAATCGTGATTTCGAGGTATTAGCGGCTTCGGCCACCTCCTTGGATATTTGCAATTGTATTTCTGCGTTTCTACGCTGCGTTATCTCCTCTATTAGGATTTGATTGGCGTTAGAAAGCTCTGCGTTGCTTAAAGCAAGTCCCTGGCTCATACGATCCGCATCGATACGATAAAGCGCCGTGACCAGAAGAACCTTACCCAACCCCGCCGCCGCCAAGTAGATGGCCTGGAAGCCGGTAAGGCTGACAAAAATAGCATCGGGATCGATATCGAAGACTGCATTAAACGACCGGTGGATCAGCAAGAAAAACCATACAATTACAACGATTTCCATGATGGCCAGGCCAAGAAATGCTTCTTTTCGACGGGCCTGGTGAAGCATCATGGCAGCATGGACAAATAAAGGAACACGCACTAGCGATATAACGGCTATCCGTGCATTCATACTGTCATCGAAGTTCACGTAGTAGGTCATACCAACGATGTAGCAAACGAGCAAAACAATATATAACTTTGGCAAAAGAGGCCGTCGAACAATCACACTTATCCCGGCATGCACCGCTATTGCTGAGATCATCACCAGCAAATTACCACCGAGAATAGACCATTGAAAGGGGAGTGGTCCTCTATAAAGGATGGCCAGGAGGCCTAAGCCGTAGCAAGCTGTTGTGATGACAAAAAGCTGAAAGCGTAACCGCTGCTTAGAGTCCTCATTATTCCCCCGTGGGATAGCAAAGCAAAGTGCTAACGAAACGATTGCTACTGAAAAACCAACGGTACCAACGTCCAGTTTAATCATCGTCACTATGCCTTTATCAGATTATCGCTGGACTGCTGAGCCACCGTGGATTAAGTAATAGATCGATCATACGCGACTTTACTCTTTAGCGAAGTACACGACTGTATAGGGCTTTGCTAAGCGATAACAGATCGGAAAAGGAGCGAAACAGCTAGATCAACGGCCAATAAAAGCAGGCAAAACAAAGCCGATTAAGGCTTAAGCCTTAATCGGTAAACGCTGCCATCTTTGAATAAGTGCTAGCCGAACCAGCCCCTGCGGAGCCGGTTGCCAGCGTGTTACTTTTCTAGCGCTGAAGTAATTTCAGCAAAAGTATGAGCGACCTCAAAGATCGGAATTGCCACGCCGAGCTGACGCGCAATCTGCGTTGCCGAGAAAATACCACGCACGATTTCCCCTCCGCTAACCGTATCGCGCTCGACTACCAGCGCATGTTGGCGCCCGTTATTTTTGAGCGTAGCGATAATACTTCCGACATCTGCGCGCAAAACGGTATCGATATCGAGAACATCAATCGACTGCCGGGGAACCATCAGGTCTCCAACAATCAAATCGCCAAACTTGGCACCGCGCCGCTCCTGCAATAGCTTGACCGGCTTTTCTCCCATCGTATCACGCGCTGTAATCAACCCTTCAATCAACCCACTGATTCCCACGACCAACAGTAAACGGACGCGACGGGCAATCATTTTTTGACTGGCCTGTGCAATGCTCTCAGCAGATCCCACTGTCGCGGCGGAGACTTGCCGCAGGTCCGTCATAACCTCTATTGCCGGAGAGTCCACTTGAATCGGCTTTGGAGCGTAGGCATCGGCTGGTAAGCAAATAACACCTTCTTTCATCCTCGACATCGGTAGTGGCTTGTGCATTGGGTCTCTCTCCGTTAATGTTATTTAATATTGCCTGTTAAATCAAAATCTAAGAGCGGCTCGCAATGTCTCGCAGTTTGGTGGGCTGAATGAGATTACCGTCCAGACCCGCTTGCTTGGCTCCCCCTCCATAAGCCACCGACAGCAGTTGCGAGTAGTACACAACCGGCATGTTCAAACTGGTACCCTTTTTCTTGTTGATTTCCGACTGGTAAATTTCAACGTTGGCTTGACATAATTGGCAAGGAGTCACGATCAATTCGGCTCCGCCATCGTAGGCCGCTTCGACAATATCCTTGATCTGCTTCTGACTCTTCTCCGGTTCCGAGAAAGCAAGTGCGCCGCCGCAGCAGGTTACTTTTTGATCGTAAGCAACTGCCTCGCCCCCCACCGTCTCGATCATTTTGTCGAGATACATTGGGTTCTCAAAAGATTCACCGGCAATACCAAATGGTCGATTGGTCTGGCAACCGACATATCCGGCAATCTTCATTCCCTGCAGAGGCTTGACCACCGGAGCTTTCAAGCCGGCAAAACCGATGTCTTCAACCAGCACTTCGACCATGTGTCTGGCCTTAACGCTCCCCTTGAAATTCAGTCCCGCCTCTTTCAAGGCTTCGTTGGTATCCGCCATCAGATTATCGTGCGTATGTAGACGTTCGGCGGCCTCGCGCGTCGCCAGCCAGCAGGCAGGACAACCGGAAACCAAATCCTGCCCCGGCAGATTGGTTTCCGCTAGAGCCAGATTGCGCGCGTTAAGCACCAGGCGCTGCAACTCGCTACCCTCGCCATAACCGATAGAGGCTCCACAGCAGTTCCAGTCGGGAATTTCGTTAAGTTGGATATCCAGCTTGTCGTTCATCAACTGAATGGATGTTGCAAAATTAGCTGCCGAAGCGCCCTTTTGGGAAGAGCAGCCTGGGTAGAACGCATATTGTTTCTTGGCCATTCTTTTCTCCTGTCAGAGGCCGCGACGGCGGTCCTCAATCTCGCGCGCCTTGGCGATCATTTTCTGAATACCGCTCTTGTCTTTACACTTATGGCCACCGAAAATTTCCATGGGATTAAGGCGTCCAGCCTTCACCAACCCCAGACCGATACTCTGCATCGCCAAAGCATTTTTAATCCCCTGGATAAATCCATCCTTGAAATACATGGCCAGGGAAAACTTAAGCTCATTGACGCGCCCAGTCTTTACCAGGTTATGCCAGAAGAGTTTTGCAATTTCACGAGTGGGTTGGCCCTTCGGTGTCAAGCCGAGCCGATTGGCGTAGTGAGCCAAGCCGTGCATGATATGGGTAATCGGCAATTGACGAGGACAACGGACGATGCAGTTGTAGCATGAAGTACACATCCACATCGAATTCGATGACAGCACCTCATCCCGCTTGCCTGCCCGTATCATCATGAAAATCTTTTGCGGCGAGTGTTCCCAATGCGGACCTAGCGGGCAGGAGCCAGCACAAACGCCGCATTGCATGCACATCTTGACCATATCGCCATCTTCGACGCGCTCCTCAACTTCCTTGAGGAAGTTGTTGCGGTAGCGTGCGATTGCTGCTGTGTTAGTTGCTGTATTTGATTCGCTCATTGCCTTCTCCATCCGTCGCCATCGTTGCCATCGCGTTTATCGGCACGCTCATCAGAAGCCCTTCAACGGCGACATCCCGATTTCCTGTATCTTCGCTGCATAGTCATTAATCAGTGCGGCGACCTTCTTGTTGTCGGTAATGGCGACCTCGAAACTCATGACGCGCTCTTTTTCGAGACCCATTTGCTTTAAGGTGTCGTCGGTCTTGCTCATCCGATAGTGCGCCAGCTCGGATCCTTTGACGAAGTGACACTGATAATCGTCACCCTTCTTGCAGCCCATCATCATCACACCGTCGTAGCCAGAATTAAGCGCGTCGGTAATCCAGATTGTATTGACCGAACCCAGGCAGCGAACAGGAATGATGCGAACGAAGGCAGAATAGACCGTGCGCGACAGGCCGGCCATATCGAGTGCCGGATAAGCATCGTTTTCACAGGCCAGAATCAAAATACGCGGCCGTTCGGAAAACTCGTCGGGCACTTCGACAGCCTTGATCTGCATACCGACCGTATCGACCGAATAATTCTCGAACGAAATAACACGTACTGGACAAGCCCCCATACAGGTACCGCAACGGCGACAACGCGCTTGGTTAAATACCGGGAAGCGCCGCTCGTCCTCGTCGATCGCGCCAAACGGACACTCAACAGTACACCGTTTGCATTGCGTACAACCTTCAAGTCGAACGATGGGGTAGGAGAGGTCACCTGAACGCGGATGCGCGGCACGCCCGACTGCCGCATTCTCGACAGCTTGTACCGCCTTCAGCGTGGCACCGGTCGCATCTTCAGTAGCCTGCAATATATCCATGGGACGACGCACTGGGCCGGCCGCATAAATACCGGTTCGCCGCGTTTCGTAAGGGAAACAAATAAAGTGCGAGTCGTTTAGACCGTGCTTCAGTTGCGGCAGATCCTTGCCTTGGCGATAAGTCAGATTCAGGATAGAAATCGGCTTGATGACATCGGCTGTTGCCACCCCCTCTGCCACAGGGGCATCTTTCTTCTCCCCTTCCGCCTCGACGACCAAGTCGATATTGATGCCGGAGGTCGGCACTTGGCCCGTCGCCAGCACCACAAGATCCGACTCGATACGTGAATCTTCATCAAGAATCAGATCGCGGAAATGCACTTCGCAAACGCCGTTCGTAGACTCTACCTTCGACGCCTTGCCTTTCGTGAAGGTAACGCCTTTTTCCTGCGCACTACGGTAGAAGTCCTCACCCATTCCCGGCACGCGCAAGTCGGTGAACATCACCACCGTGTCGACTTGCGGATTAGCATCCTTGAAGTACATGGCCTGCTTGATGCTGGTTGCACAACAGTGGCCCGAGCAGTAGGGCAAGTGCACGCCACCGCTGGTGCCGCCCTCGTCACGCTGACCGGCACACTGGATGAACACAACGCTTTTTACTTCACGACCGTCGGCGCGCTTGATCGCACCGCCATTAGCCGTAACTGCTAGCGCTTCCAACCCCGCCTGATCGACCACGTTAGGTTTGCCGCCACCGAGTTCGGGGAGCTTGGCCATATCGTAAGTCGTGAAGCCGCTGGCCTGAACAATCGCCCCCACCGTTTCTTCACTAATGGCACCGCTTTCCTGCGCCACCTTGACTTTGAAACGACCCGGCGCACCATCAGTCTGCGCGATGGTCGAATTCAAATGCACCTTGATGCGTGGATTGGCAACGACTTTGGCAATCAGCTCGGAGACACCGGTGGGCTGCGGATCGGCATAGGGTTGACGGAAGGGGGTACGCTTCCACAGCTTTGCCGCCCAACCACCGAGTGCTGGCGCTTTTTCGACAATCACTACGTCGTAGCCGGTCTCAGCCGCCTCGATCGCTGCGGTCAGCCCCGTCATGCCACCACCCACAACAAGAATACGCTTGCTGGTGTCGGCATCTGGATTTCCGGCCGGGATTTTCATCCGCTTCAGTTCGGCGCAGCCCATACGCACGTAGTCGTCGGCCATTTCCTGCCGCACTTCATCGTGCGCGTTGCCTTCGGCGACCACCCAGATGACGCCTTCGCGCAGATTGGCGCGCGACATGGCGACGGTCGGAAAATAAAACGCCTCAGTTTTGGCACGACGCGAGCAGGCAGCGATCATCACATGTGTCACGCCCTCCTTGTCGATGTCGTCCTGGATCATCTGTACACCCTCTGCACTACACAGGAAGTCGTGGCGCTTAACCTCCTGCATCTTGCCTTCCTTGCGGGCGATTTTCTCTGTCTGCTTGAGGTCGAGCGCGTCGCCTAAGCCGCAACCGGCGCAAAGGTACGCCACCATTTTCATTTCACTCATTTTTGTACCATCTCCGCAGACGCCGTCTTGTGAATTACCTTGATCGCCCGCAGCGCTGCTGC
This sequence comes from Burkholderiales bacterium, assembly GCA_964203325.1. GTDB lineage: Bacteria > Pseudomonadota > Gammaproteobacteria > Burkholderiales > Rhodocyclaceae > JACQYA01. The sequence goes on from CAXNNH010000023.1 coordinate 7,173, forward strand.
CGTTGCACTCTGCACGGAGCGGTTAACATCTAGCGGACTCGAAGCAGCGCCGGCGCCGATTTGCCCACCATCCGGCGAGCCTTCGATAAACCCGGACGAATCGCAAAGCACATCGTCGGGCAACTGGATACCGTTGCTTTCAGGCTCCATGCCAACGGCCAATACGACCAGATCGTGCGCTGTCGCGTAGCGATGGTAGCCCTCGGTGTCGACACCGTGCAGCACCGGGTCGCCGTTTTTGTCTTCGAGAATACGCGCCACTTTCGACTTGATGAAGGTCACCGTCGAATCGTTTTGCACGTTGCGATAGAAGTCCTCAAAGCGATCAATCGCCCGAATATCGATGTAATACACCGTAGACTTGGCGGCATCGCCATGCGCTTCGCGCACGTACTGCGTTTGCTTCAGCGAAGCCATGCAGCAAATACGCGAGCAGTGACGTAGATGATTTTCGTCGCGCGAGCCTGCGCACTGGATGAAGGCAATGTTCTTCGCCTCCTTGCCATCCGAGGGGCGCAGCAATTTACCGCCGGTCGGTCCGGCAGGATCGGCCAAGCGCTCGAACTCGACGCTGGTCATCACATTGGCGAAGCGCCCATAACCGTAGGGTTGAATCTTCGCCGCGTCGTAGGGTTTCCAACCGGTGGCCCAGACCACGGCGCCCACATTGATTTCAACCGTTTCGGCGGCCATCTCCAGATCGATCGCTGCGTATTTACACGCCGCCTTGGCCTTGTCGGCATCGGCCGTACCGATGAGCGAGGGATCCAAAACATAACGCTGCGGATACGCCATTACATGCGGCAGATAGGCGGCTTTGCTCTTGCCCAATCCGTAGTTATAAGGATTGGATACTTCAGCCGTCACTGCCTTCTCACACTCACCGCAAGCGGTGCAGTTCTCGTTGACGTAACGAGGCGAGATTTTCAGCGTCGCACTGTAAGCGCCCCGGCTGCCGACGATAGATTGAACTTCTGCCATCGTAATCACTCTAATTCGGCGATTACCCTTCAGCCGTCGCAGGTTGATTTCCAACCCACAGGTTGGATGGCACATCTTGGGAAAATAGCGGTAGAGCAACGCGGTGCGTCCGCCCAATGTGGCGCTGCGCTCAACGAGCACCACGTCCTTTCCGCATTCCGCCGCCTCCAGTGCTGCGGTCATGCCGCTGATGCCGCCGCCGACCACGAGGATGGTCTGGCTGGTCGCGATAGGGTCCGTCATGAAATCTCCACTGTGTTGCAAAACTCTGCGTTGTGCTACTCCGGCATCGTCTTCAATGGTTCACGCGTCGATGCCAACCAGCGCGCATTACACACGATAAACAGCGCCCAAACCACTACCCACATAGGTAGGTCTGACCGGGAATTTGTCGCCAGGTTCGATAGAAAACCCGGCTTGACGTTAGATCGGCCGCCGAATCTCGAACTGCAGCGTCTCAAGATCGGCCAGCATCCAACTGGCGGGTGCGCCCAATCCGGCCACCGTCCCCGGATTTAGCAACCAGGCAGAGCCACCGGTCACTGTCGGTTGCGCCACGATGCTGGCATCGTGCGAATGGCCGCAGCAGACAATATCGTAGTCGCCAGTGCACGCCAAACCGCGCGCATAGTGCGGATAGTGAGTCGCCAAAATCCGGCGCCCGCCCAAGCGCAAATCGGCATCCGCACCGTGGTAGGTAATCAGACCGTCGGACGCTTTGCACAGATTCCACAAAGCCATCGCATCGCCCAAGTTGTTGCCATGCACAACATGTACCGGCAATCCCAGCTTGAGCAACGGGCGCAGCGTCATCGCACCAATCAAATCGCCGCAGTGAATAACGGCCTGTGCGCCCTCCTTCTGCGCTTCGGCTACCGCTGCAGCGAGCAAGGGGCCACGATCGTGGCTATCGGAGACAACACATATTTTCATGCGTCGCCTCCCCACCGGACAAAACGGCTGTCACACCTGCTGCAAGCCCCATCGGCAGCGATTAGTGTGGGCTGCAGGCAGCAGGTGATAGGATCCCTCATATAACGAGAGGTCCCTGATATTCCTCGGCGTCTGCCTCCGGTGTTTGAATCGTCGCGGTAGCACCGGAAGAAACGCTGGCACTTTGCCGCTCATGATCTGCCTGCACACGTAGCACGGTCAGTACGCAATCCCGAAGGTCGTCATAGGTTTCGCGTCCCGTACCGTAGTGATCGGCGTCGGAATAAAAGAACTGGCAGCGATACAGCCCCTGCGGCAGCTTGCAGACGACAAAATGAGCACCACGCTCGTGCCAGTAAAGGGTCGGGCAAAGCGTCAGCTCTTCGCTGGCGGGATCGAGCCGTAACTCGCTATCGGCCGCTTCCGGCACGACAGGCTTGCCATAACGCTCTTGTAGCAGCGCAGTGACCAGTTGAAGATCAGTCTCGGTAAAATCGGAAATTTGGGCAGGCACGACGAATCCTCGGTAAGAAAGCAGGAACACTGACCGCAAAAGCGGCACCGCAAAGACAGGGGTTTTCAAAAACGCAGGCGGATAGTATCGCAAACGCCCTCTGGCGACTCATATCCCATACAGGGGATAGATCACACTCCCCGTTGCGGTAGGAAAAAACCGCCACCTACGCTGGAAGGCGCGCCAATGCTTGTTCTCCAAGGAGCCTGCCCGGAGAGCCAGTAAACACGCCACTCTTCAGCCTACCCCTCTGAAGATCGTTTATCCATGCGGGTCTCCAGGCATACCCTCTGAAATGTTGGTGGATCCTAGTCGTCGCTTCGCTCATCGCGGAACACAATCCGGTCGCGCCCTGTTTGCTTGGCGCGATACATTCGTTGGTCGGCTTTTTCAACGAGATCTTTCCAATCGTTGCCTTGATCGACGCAGCGTTCGGCGATACCAATGCTGGCCGTTACCGGCGCACCGTCGGGACGCAGGCCAAACCCCAACTCGCGGGCGCGATTTATGGCCACTACCGCTTGCTCAAGATCGGTATTGGGCATAATCACCAGAAATTCTTCTCCGCCCCAGCGCACCAGCATGTCACCCCGGCGCAAGGTGTGCGAAATATGCTCGGTGCTGGAAATCAGTACCTGGTCGCCCGCTTCATGACCGAACTCGTCGTTGACACTTTTAAAGTGGTCGACATCGAAAAAAGCGACGGAAAGCGGCGCATTGCTGCGCTCTGAAATGATGGACTGCAGATCGAGCACCTCTTCACCGCTGCGGCGCGAGAAGACACCGGTCAGGGGGTCGCGGATGGCCTGGCGGACAAGGGCAATCATGAAAGCCAACTGACTCATGCCGGCCAGCGTTGAGACGCCGGTAATCAGCGTGAGCAGCCAAAACGCACCGGCATAAGACGGCCAATCGAGTACGCCCCAGCTATAAAAACCGGCCACGCCCTGGGTGAGCAAAATGGGGGCGGCAATCAGGAGGTTTTCGAGCAACGTAAGCGGAAAAATGGACAAGCCGGCGAGCAAAACAAAGGGTAAAAAGGTGTATCCGACGCCTATCGCCGCCGAGATGCCGGTCAACTGGTAGCTACCCAGAATAAAGTGCGATGCGATGTAAAAAAAGGTGGGGATGGCGAAAAGAATCGCCATGGCGCGATAGGCATCGAATAGATCGCCCGACGGTCGATAATGCATGACGAGCGAAGCAAAAGCAGCGCACGCCAGCAGACGCAAAACGGCCAGCATTATCCACAACTGCAGCGGAAAAGCGATGAAATCGACAATGCTCCAAAGCGGCGTTAGGACGGCGAAGAGAAAGGCAAACAGCCGTACGCGATTGACGATCATCGTCGTGCGCCGACTGGTGAGCAGGCTCAGATGCTGACCAGAAAAGAGGAGCCAAGCCAGCTCGGTTTTTTTCAGTTCACCCGGCATCAAACCGGTGAGACGATGCCAGATAACATCGGAAAATCGGGACATTCAATAGGCTTTCAGGGAAGTTTTGTCCGCTCTGGGCGGCACGTCAGCGGGCGATTCTAGCAGGTTATGCGCCAACGAAAATGAAGTGGCGGCGATTGATAAT
>CAXNNH010000024.1:0-11044 GCA_964203325.1 Burkholderiales bacterium
CTCAATACTGCGCGCGAGTCGTGGGCGGAACAGATCCTCGCCGAACTGGAACGACCGCACCCGAATATCCGGCGAGTGACCACCCGCCTCGATGTTTTCCGCAACGGCCACGCCATGGCCCGTCCGCTACCCGGCGTGGTATGGGGTAAGGCACGGCAACGTTTTGCCGCCGATACGCCTCGATTGCGCTTCGCCCACGCCGACGCCAGCGGTTTTTCGCTGTTCGAGGAAGCGCAGTATCGCGGTGTTTTAGCTGCGGAAAGAACCTTGCGTCGCCTGGGTGTTAAATTTGTCTCGTCGCTGATTTGAAACAAGGAATTTGCCATGCACGGACTCCATCTGATGGCCGAACTACACCACTGTCGCTGCGCAGCGCGCCTGCTGCATGACGCCGACGCCTTGCGTGAGCTTTGTTTGGCCGTCTGCGATCGGCCCGGCCTGACGCCGGTCGGTCAGGTATTCCACCAATTCGGCAGCGTGGCGCAGCCGGCCGGAGCAACGGGCGCGGTAGTCCTCGCCGAATCGCATCTGGCGGTGCATACCTGGCCGGAACTGGCCGCTGTAACGCTCGATCTCTATGTTTGCAACTTCAGCCAAGACAACAGCGCTGCCGCACGCGCCGCTTACGAGCAGTTGCTGACCGCCTTTGTGCCGGAATCGGTAGTGCGGCGCGAACTGAAACGGGGCGGCGACGAGCAATGCCAAAAGGCTGATTCACCGTAAAAACAAGCTGGCGAAGGCTGATATACTCTCGCGCTGCACGGCGTTTAGCGCGGGGCTGAGACAGAAACATTCGCCAACATCCGGCAAAAATCACGCAAATAAACTAACAACCGACTTTCAAGGGGGATAAAAATGGACACGATACGCTTCAACCTCGAACAATCCGAGATACCGACACACTGGTACAACGTGGTCGCCGACATGCCCAATCCGCCCGCAGCACCCTTGGGGCCGGATGGCAACCCGGTCGGCCCGGAGCAACTGGCGCAGATTTTCCCGATGGCCATTCTGGAACAGGAAATGTCGGCCGAACGCTGGATTCCGATTCCCGAACCGGTACGTGAAATTTATCGTTTATGGCGTCCGTCGCCGCTGATTCGCGCCACCCGCCTCGAAGCCATGCTCGGCACCCCGGCTAAAATCTACTACAAGAACGAAGGCGTATCGCCAGCCGGTTCGCACAAACCGAATACCGCCGTGCCGCAGGCTTACTACAACAAAGAGGCCGGTATCAAGCGCATTACGACTGAAACCGGTGCCGGCCAATGGGGTTGCTCGATGGCCTTTGCCGGACAAATGTTTGGCATCGACGTGCGCGTATATATGGTCAAAGTCAGCTATGAGCAAAAGCCCTTCCGCCGTTCGATGATGCAAACCTGGGGTGCTGAAGTGTTCGCCAGCCCGTCGAACATGACGCAGACCGGCCGCGACTTACTGGCCAAAGACCCCGAGAATATGGGGTCGCTCGGCTTCGCCATTTCGGAAGCGGTCGAGGAAGCAGCGTCGCGCGCCGACACCAATTACGCGCTCGGCTCGGTGCTCAATCACGTTGCGTTGCATCAAACGATCATCGGTCAGGAAGCGAAGAAGCAGTTCGAAAAAGCCGGTGATTGGCCGGATGTCGTCTTTGCCCCGTGCGGTGGTGGCTCGTCTTTCGCCGGTGCGGCTTTCCCCTTCCTCGCCGACAATGCCGCCGGTGGGCGTAACGGCAAACCGACGCGCTTGGTGGCTGTCGAGCCGGCTTCCTGCCCGTCGCTGACCAAGGGGATTTACGCCTACGACTTCGGCGATGCTTCCGGCTTTACGCCGCTAATGAAAATGTATACGCTGGGCCATGATTTTATGCCACCGGGTATCCACGCCGGCGGTCTGCGTTATCACGGTGATTCGCCGCTCGTTTCGCAGCTTTACCATGAAGGGCTGATCGAGGCGATGGCCGTGCAGCAACTGGCGACTTTCGACGCCGGCGTGATGTTTGCCAAGGCCGAAGGCATCATTCCGGCCCCGGAATCGAACCATGCCATTAGCGCAGCGATTGCCGAAGCCTTGCGCTGTAAAGAAACCGGCGAAGCGAAAACCATCTTCTTCAATCTCACCGGTCACGGGCACTTCGACATGGCCGCTTACGATAGCTACTTTGCCGGCAAGCTGGAGAATTTCGACTATCCAGCAGAAGCGATTCAGGCTTCGTTGAATCATCTACCCAAGGTTGGCTAAGGGTTTAGGCTCTTTAATCCCACATGCGCGTTCTCGTCTTTCTGCTGGTACTCGTCAACCTGCTGTTTTTTACTTGGGCACAGGGATATTTTGGCTCATCGGCCAATCCGGATGCCCTGCGGTTGCAGCAACAGCTCCATCCCGAGCAGTTGACGGTGATCGGCCGGGGCGATCCTCCGTTGTCGTCTCTACCGCCCGTATCGCCGGTGCCGGCGGAGCCATCCTCGCCGGCACCGGTCGAAGTTACGCCGCCAGCTCCGGTAGTACCCGATACGGAAAAGCTGGAAAAGACGGAAAAACCCGAGAAGGCTGAAAAAGCGCCCGAGAAAGTGTCCGAAAAGAAAGAGCCTAATGTCTGTTTAATCTGGAACGATTTAGCGGTCGCCGACGCCGACAAGCTTGAGCGCTTGGCCGTCGGCAAATTTTCTGCCCTCAAGCTGAAGCGGCGCCAGACCCCTGGCAGCGGTACCTACTGGGTCTTTATTCCACCGGCCGCCACTCGTCAAGAAGCCGATGCCAAGGCCGCTGAACTGAAAGAGCTAGGCGCACCGGAATTCTTGATCATACAAGAGCCTGGAGTCAATCGATTCGCCATCTCTCTAGGAGTTTTTTCTACCCAGGAGGCCGCCCACAAACGGCTCGCCGCCCTGCGCGAAATTCGGGTAAGCGGTGCTCTGGTCGGTGAGCGTAACGTCAAACCGGTACAGGCTTCGCTGGAAGTTCGTGGCGCACAAGGGGTGAGCGATGCGCTGCGCGAGGCAGCGCTAACACTGCTACCGAAGAGCAAATCTTCCGCCTGCAAAGCTTCGCCAAGATGACATTTGTTGTTGGCCTGACCGGCGGTATCGGCAGTGGAAAAAGTACCGTGGCCAGGCTTTTTGCCGAGCGCGGAGCCGCTCTGGTCGATACCGATGAAATTGCTCATGCGTTGACTGCGCCAAACGGGGCGGCCATGCCGGCGATTGCCGACGCTTTTGGCAAATCGGCCTTACGTGCAGACGGAGGACTGGATCGCGCCGCGATGCGCTCCCTGGTCTTTTCCGACCCGTCGGCCAGAACCCGACTTGAAGCCATCCTCCACCCGCTGATACGCGCCGAGAGCAGCGCGCGTTGTGCAGCAAGCAGCAGCGCTTCATACGTACTACTCGCTATCCCCTTGCTGATCGAGTTGGGTAACGGTAGCGGCTATCGCGAACGTATCGACCGTATTTTAGTCGTCGATTGCACAGAGGACGTGCAGTTGGCTCGGGTCATGGCACGCAACGGACTGACTGCCGAAGCGGTGCAGGCGATCATCGCAACGCAGGCTAGCCGCACTGCCCGGCAGGCGGCCGCTGACGACCTACTGTGTAACGACGACGGGCTGGAAGCCCTCGTTCCTCAAGTAGAATCCTTGCATCGTCGCTATCTCAATATGGCCGCCGCCAAACTTCGTAAACCCGCTGATTCATGCAAGGGCTAAATTACTGCCGAATTCACACCCGAATTCGCCATCCATTTTGCAGAACAACGCACTGCCAAACTCCGGTTGAGCTTTGCCGACAAATGATTCAGAATCGTGACAATTTTTCGATCTTCAATCCGGCGGCTGCGTGATTACTTACGAATATCCCTTCAACGAACGTATACGTACCCTGCTGCGCCTGGAGGATCTGTTCGAAAAACTAGCTTACTTTATGCAGCGCGATGGTTCGCACGAACACCATATCGCCCTGCTGACGATGTTTGAAGTACTCGAAGTCGCCAGCCGCGCCGATCTTAAAATGGACCTGATTCAGGAGCTTGAGCGCCAACGCCATGCGCTGCTCAATTTCCGCAATAACCCTGAAATTTCTGAAGAAGCCTTGTCCGGTGCGCTCTACGAGATCGAGCAGTCTTCTGCGGCACTGCTCGCCATGACGGGCAGAGTCGGCCAGTACCTGCGGGACAACGACTGGCTGATGAGTATCAAAAGCCGGGCGGTTATTCCGGGTGGCGTCTGCGAATTCGACTTACCCTCCTATCATTACTGGCTGCACCACGAACCTGATTATCGGCGGGAAGAAATACTCGGCTGGCTGAAACCGCTAAACCCGCTACGCGATGGTCTAACGATAGTCCTGCGCCTTCTGCGCGCCAGCGGCCGCCCCGAGCATCAAACGGCCAGTGCAGGCGCCTTCCAGCTAATGCTGGGCGGTACTGGCGCTGCACAAATGGTTCGCATCCTGCTCAAACTGCACGACCCCCATATCCCCGAAATCAGTGCCAACAGATATGCGTTAAATATTCGCTTCATCCGTCCGGAAAGTGACAACCGACCGCGCCAGTGCGACGACGATGTCGCCTTCGACATGGTTTTTTGTACGCTTTAAAAGCTTCTACTACCCTTAACGTAATACAGCGCCAATAAGACCGCGCCGGCCAGTGGGCGCTTACTCACTTTCAACCAAGATTGGAGAATGACTTCACAATAAATCCCGCTTAAGACACGTCGTTAAGGCGAAGCGTATCCGAACTTTTCGTCCGTCGCTCAAACCCAACGGTATTAGCCGGTGATTGTTTAGTCTTGGCAACTTTAGCTTGGCGGTTGAAGGGCCGGATGCTTTCACAGTCAGAGCTGCACTTCGAATTTGAACTGGCGCACAGCAAAAACTTGAATATCGAGTTAAATCAGCCCCCCTTAAACCATCACAAGTCGTGTTCCAGCAAGTCTGTCGTGCAGAAATTGACCATCACGGTCGAATAATGCCCAAAAGATACCGGCACCTCCTAGCGCAATACTTGGCCAGCACAACAGAAACCGCACCATCGCCTGCGCCGGACGAACAGGTGAACCGTCCTGTGTCTGTAGGCGAATGCGCCAGGTTTTCATCGCCAATGTTTGTCCACCATTGCTCCAGAACCATAGAAAATAGATGAGTAGAACAAGAAAGAAGTGCGCCTGAAAAATGATAGGCGCAGCAACTCGATGAGTGAACATACTCAACAAAACATGGGGAAGCACCAAGAGCAGGGAAAGAACACCTAGGAGGAGAAGAATCTCGTAGGACATGCTGGCAATGCGGCGTGGCACGCTAGCAACCTTGTTTACTGAACTGTACTTATTTAACATCAGGGCCTGGGAACCGAATCGGTATCAACTGGGGAGGTGGCCGGCGCGACGGTGGGTAAAACGATTGCTCCAACCGGTGGTTCTGCAGCCGTATGTGCTGTACCCGATGGCGCTAGAGGCATTTCCGAAGGTACCAAAACTGCTGAAGGGCGTGACGTACTGAGAGCTGTCGTGGGTGCCGGTTTGTTAGGGGCAGAACTGTTGGATACCTGCTGAAGCCTTTGCTTTTCTGCTTCCGGCAAACTGGAGTATTCCTCCCACTGTTGCTTAAGCGCTTGCTTTCTCTCATTCGGTAGCTGGCTCATTGTTTGGTATTTTTCGCGTGCAAGCTGTCGCTGCTCGGGGGTCAATTTTGTCCACTCCTGCATCTGTCCCTGGATACGAAGTTGTTCCCCCTCGGAGATAGCGGGAAACCGTTGGGCAATGCCGATCCACTTCTTGCGACGATATGCCTCCATAGCGTCCCAGTCGGCAGCAAGCGGAGCAAGAATAGTTTTCTGCGGCGCGCTTAACTCAACCCATTTTGGCTGTGGTGGCGTTACGACGAGTGTCGGACTGGATGTTGCCGCCCAGCCTGACACTGACAAAAAAAACGTGAGAAGTAGCGCGATTACTGGGGAGGGGCGCTTTTGAGCCATGCATCAAAGCCCTTATCGGTAAGTGCGCCAATTGGTAAATCATCGGCGAGCAGAGCGCTGTCGATGGCACCCAATTCTGCAATGCTCCTATCTGCGTGCCAGTAGGTATAGGATGTAATTCCAGTAATTAACATCAGTACGACAAATACCTGCTTCAAGTGCAGGTGGTCGATATGGCGATGAATAAAACTGCCTGCCATGGCCAATCCCGATTGGTGAACCGTTGCCTTCTGGCGCGCTAGCGCCCCCCGTCTGGCTGCTTCGAGACGGCTAAGCGTAGCAGATGGGAGTTCTTGAAGTCCACGATTAAGGTGTTGCCTAACTCGCTGGGCAAAATAGAGTTCATTCATGGCGCTCATAATGTAATTCCTTTTGCTTTCAATGCTGTAGCTAATGTGTGGGTAGCACGCGAGCAGTGCGTTTTAACACTGCCTTCGGAGCAGCCCATTGCCGAAGCCGTCTCGGCGACGTCCATATCCTGCCAATAACGCATAAGGAAGGCTTCGCGTTGACGTGCCGGAAGTTCCTTAATTTCCTTTTCAATGATACCAAGCACTTGCGCTTGTAGCAGATGTCCATCCGGCGTATTAGGCGTGTATGACCCCGATTCAACCTCCATCGCTTCAAGCGGGTCATGTTCTTCGTCATCGTTTGGCGAAAAAGAAGACAGTAAAGTCGTCCATAGCGAGCGAACTTTGCTACGCCGGTAATAGTCGCGAATGGTGTTTTGCAAAATGCGCTGAAATAGCATCGGAAATTCTTCGGGTGGGCGGTCACCGTATTTCTCGGCAAGCTTCATCATCGAATCCTGGACAATATCCAGCGCCGACTCCTCATTGCGCACAGCAAACATCGCCTGCTTGAAGACGCGGCGCTCGTTAGCGGCAAGAAAGTCTGATAATTCTCGGGGACTGGCCAGAACGAAAATCCTTGTTGTTGTTGGACAGAATACTGCCCCATTTTGCCCCTTTTGGGCGGATGCCTTGACCAATCGAGGTCTAAGCTTTAACGTTACACGTTTTTTCGAGCAACTAGCTTAGGTAAGGCGACGGCGATGATGATGACCGGTGCAGAGATTGTAATCAGGTGCTTGCAGGAAGAAAAGGTCGAATACGTATTCGGCTATCCTGGTGGGTCTGTCCTCCATATTTACGATGAACTTTTCAAGCAGGATCAGATCAAGCATATTCTGGTCCGCCATGAACAAGCAGCAGTACACGCGGCCGATGGTTTGTCGCGTTCGACGGGCAAAGTTGGGGTGGCCATGGTCACCTCCGGCCCTGGCGCAACCAATGCTGTGACTGGCATTGCAACAGCCTACATGGACTCGATTCCGCTGGTGGTCATTTCTGGGCAAGTGCCTACCGCCTATATCGGTCAGGACGCCTTTCAGGAGTGCGACACGGTCGGCATTACCCGGCCTTGTGTCAAGCATAATTTCCTGATCAAGGATGTACGCGACATCGCGGTGACGATTAAAAAAGCGTTTTACATTGCCAGCACGGGCCGTCCTGGACCCGTGGTGGTCGACATTCCAAAGGATATCACTGCTGCTAAGTGTGTCTTCGACTACCCGAAGACAATCCAGATGCGTTCATACAACCCCGTTATCAAGGGGCATCTGGGGCAAATCAAGAAGGCTGTACAGTTGCTGCTCGAAGCCAAGCGGCCCATGATTTATACAGGGGGAGGGGTAATTCTGTCAGATGCTGCCGACCAACTGACCAGACTTACCCGATGTCTCGGATTTCCAATTGCCAACACGCTGATGGGCTTAGGCTCCTACCCGGCAAACGACCCGCAATTTCTCGGTATGCCTGGTATGCACGGCACGGTCGAAGCTAATCTGGCGATGCAGCACAGCGACGTGCTACTAGCGATTGGCGCTCGCTTCGATGATCGCGTTATCGGCAACCCCGATAATTTCAGCTCGATGCCACGCAAGATTATTCATATTGATATCGATCCATCTTCGATTTCGAAGCGGGTTAGGGTTGACGTCCCGATTGTGGGTAACGTGCCTGACGTCCTAGATGAAATGCTCAAGCTGCTTGAGGCAAACTCGGCGAGACCGAATGCAGTGGCGCTTGCCGAGTGGTGGAAGGAAATCGATGCTTGGCGCGGCAAGCAGTGCATGAAATACAAGCGCAAAAAAAACGTCATTATGCCGCAGTACGTAATCGAGAAACTCTACGAGGTGACCGGTGGCAATGCCATTATTACGTCCGACGTCGGCCAACACCAGATGTGGGCGGCGCAGTACTACAAATTTGACAAGCCGCGTCGCTGGCTAAACTCCGGCGGTCTGGGGACTATGGGTGTCGGTCTGCCTTACGCCATGGGTGCCGCTTTTGCGAACCCAGGGATGCAAATCGCCTGTGTTACTGGAGAGGCGTCGATACAAATGTGTATTCAGGAACTATCGACCGCCAAGCAGTTCCGCCTTCCGATCAAGATCATCAATCTGAATAATCGCTATCTTGGCATGGTTCGCCAATGGCAAGAAATGTTCTACGGTAGCCGCTATTCAGAATCTTATATGGACTCGCTGCCCGATTTCGTCAAGCTGGCTGAGGCTTATGGTCACGTAGGCATCCGTGTTGAACGGCCTGAAGATGTCGAAGAAGCCCTAAAAAAAGCTTTCATCGACCACAAGGATGATCTCGTATTTATCGACTTCCTTACCGATCAGAAGGCTAACGTTTTTCCGATGGTAGCGGCGGGCAAGGGCTTGTCCGAGATGATCCTGGCTGAAGATCTGTAAAGGTACGACAACATGCGACATATCATTTCAATTCTGCTGGAAAACGAAGCTGGGGCGCTCTCGCGCGTCGCCGGTCTGTTCTCTGCGCGCGGTTACAACATCGAGACTCTAACGGTAGCACCGACCGAGGATCTTTCGTTGTCGCGACTGACCATCGTCACCTCCGGTACCGATGAGGTGATTGAACAAATCACCAAGCAACTGAATAAACTGGTTGACGTCATCAAAGTCGTCGATCTGTCCGAAGCTGCGCATATCGAGCGAGAGCTGATGCTGATCAAGGTTCGTGCCACCGGCAAGGATCGTGAGGAAATCAAGCGCATGGCCGATATTTTCCGTGGCCGGATCATTGATGTCGCCGAGTCGACCTATGTCATCGAACTGACGGGCAGCGGTTCAAAGCTTGATTCCTTCATTCAGGCAGTAGATACCGGTCTGATCCTCGAAACCGTTCGTACCGGCGTCAGCGGCATTGGTCGTGGCGACAGAATTCTTAAAGTATAAAGAGCGGTGTAAGTGATGTACCTCCGCATTCCATCGCGCCTCTCTGTCCCTCAATCATCAAGCATTTGAAAGGAAAGCAATGAAAGTTTATTACGACAAGGACGCCGATCTCTCCCTCATCAAGGGCAAGAAGGTCACCATCGTTGGTTATGGCTCGCAAGGCCACGCACACGCCCAGAATCTGCGCGACTCCGGTGTCAATGTGACAGTTGGACTACGCAAGAGTGGTGCTTCGTGGAGCAAGGCCGAAGGCGCCGGCCTGAAGGTTGAAGAAGTAGCTAACGCCGTCAAGGATGCCGATGTAGTGATGATCTTGCTACCGGATGAAAACATTCCACAGGTTTACAACGAAGATGTGGCGCCGAACATGAAGAAAGGTGCTGCGCTGGCTTTTGCCCATGGATTTAACGTGCATTACAACCAGGTTGTCCCGCGTGACGATATAGACGTAATCATGGTTGCGCCGAAAGGTCCCGGTCACACGGTACGCTCCGAATATCTCAAAGGTGGCGGCGTGCCTTCGCTAATTGCCGTACATCAAGATAAATCCGGTAAAGCCAAAGATATTGCGCTTTCCTATGCGGCGGCTAACGGTGGCACCAAAGGGGGGGTTATCGAAACTAATTTCCGCGAAGAAACCGAAACCGACCTGTTCGGAGAACAAGCGGTGCTCTGTGGTGGTGCAGTCGAGTTGGTCAAAATGGGCTTTGAGACCCTGACCGAAGCTGGCTACGCACCAGAAATGGCCTATTTCGAGTGTCTACACGAACTGAAGCTGATTGTTGATCTGATGTACGAAGGCGGCATCGCCAACATGAATTATTCAATTTCCAATAATGCCGAATACGGCGAGTACGTGACAGGACCGGAAGTCATCAACGAAGAATCGCGTTACGCCATGCGCAATGCGCTCAAGCGGATCCAAAACGGTGAGTATGCCAAGCAGTTTATACTGGAAGGGCGCACCAACTATCCTTCGATGACAGCACGTCGTCGTCTGAATGCCGAACACCAGATCGAGATTGTCGGTGCCAAATTGCGCGACATGATGCCATGGATTAAAAAGAACAAGCTGGTCGACCAAACCAAGAATTAATAAGTCTCCAGCCCGGCAATTGCCAGGACTTGTATTTGGCTTTGCCTTTCCTTTGGGAGGTGTCGAATCGTAAAGCTCGACCCGCCCAAAGTCTTGATTAGGAATTGCATGAACTATCCGCATCCGATTATCGCCAAAGAGGGCTGGCCCTTCATTGCCGGCGCTCTCATTTTGGCCTTGCTGACTTCGCCGTTCGGTGCCTTGTCGCTGCTTTTCTGGATTGTCTTTGTTTTCTGTGTGCAGTTTTTTCGCGATCCGGCGCGCATTGTTGCCGGTGGCGAAAAAAGTATTGTGGCACCGGCCGATGGGCGTATCGTTGTCGTCGAAGAAGCCGACGATCCTTACCTGAAGCGCCGGGCGCTCAAAATCAGCGTTTTCATGAACGTCTTCAACGTGCACTCCAATCGCACACCCGTTGACTGCACGGTGCAGCAGAAATGGTACATCCCTGGCTCCTTTTTCAACGCCGATCTGGACAAGGCTTCCCTTGAGAACGAGCGTTGCGCACTACATCTAAAAACAATGGATGGCCGAGACGTGACCTGTGTGCAGATTGCTGGTTTAGTAGCGCGCCGCATTCTCAACTACGTCGATGCCGGCACACGCTTGACTCCCGGCCAACGTTACGGTTTTATCCGCTTTGGTTCGCGCGTAGACCTCTATTTGCCGCTGGATAGCAAAGTAAAGGTTGTAATTGGCGAAAAAGTGCTGGCTTCTAGCACTGTTCTAGC
>CAXNNH010000025.1:0-10888 GCA_964203325.1 Burkholderiales bacterium
GCAACAGGTCTTTCAGATTGCTGGCGAAAACGCGGATGGCTTCATGCTCGGCGCGCTCGAACAGCGCGTTCATCATATCCAGTTCCAGATGCAGCGACAGCTTCACCTTCCAGGCCCAGCGCACCGTATCGAGCAGCCATTTATCGCCGGGACGGCTTTGGTCGCGCAGGCCGAAATGGGCGGCGATATAACCTTCGCAGGGGCTGCTCGGCTTCTCTATCAGCTCCTCCGGCAATTTCACCG
This sequence comes from Burkholderiales bacterium, assembly GCA_964203325.1. Taxonomy (GTDB): domain Bacteria; phylum Pseudomonadota; class Gammaproteobacteria; order Burkholderiales; family Rhodocyclaceae; genus JACQYA01. Next base: position 244 of record CAXNNH010000025.1, read on the forward strand.
TCACCGACAGCACGCCTTCATTGCGACCGCGGAACAGCGCCAGCGCACGATGTGACGGCATCGCTTTCCACGGCTCGTCAAACGCAAACCAGTCACGGAATTTCTGACCCTCAGCTTCCTTGCCTTCAACCAGACGCGAAACGATGCGGCCGTTGTCCTGCAGATGCGTGCGCAGCTTCTCGATCAGCGCGGCGTCTTCGGAAAACTGCTCCATCAGAATCTGTCGCGCGCCGTCGAGCGCGGCTTTCACATCGGCGACGCCTTTTTCCAGATCGACGAAAGCGGCGGCTTCGGCTTCCGGGTTCAGCATCGGGTCGGCCAACAGCATTTCCGCCAACGGCCCGAGGCCGGCTTCGCGCGCAATCTGCGCCTTGGTGCGGCGTTTCTGTTTGTAGGGCAGGTAGAGATCTTCCAGGCGCTGCTTGGTTTCAGCCGTGTTGATTTCGGCGGCCAGCTCGGGCGTCAGTTTGCCTTGCTCGTTGATCGAAGTGAGAACGGTGTCACGCCTGTCCTCCAGTTCGCGCAGGTAAATCAGGCGCTCGTCGAGCAGGCGCAACTGAATGTCGTCGAGGCCGCCGGTAACTTCCTTGCGGTAGCGAGCAATAAAAGGAATGGTGGCGCCTTCGTTGAGCATATCCACCGTTGCCGTGACCTGTGGCGCTCGGCAGCCGATTTCTTCGGCAATTTTTTGTGCGATTCTGTATTCGGTTTTTTCTTTGGATTTTTGTTCGAGTATTTGTTCGGGCTTGAGTCCAATAGGGGGCAGCATCGTGTTCGCAGTTGTGGAAAAAAGAGGGCGAACTATGCGGAATTGGGCGAAAAAACTCAAGCAGGAAATTCGTTCTTGCCAAGTAGCTAAACAACGATTGCTTTGCATGAGGGCCTCAAAACGGGGTAAATTGTCAGACTGTCATTATCGCCAGCCTGGCGTTGTGACGCGTTTTGTGACTCGTTAAAGGGGGAGTGTATGAAAATCGATATTCAACGCTTTGGTTTGACCGAAGTTCAGGTCGATCCTGAGACCGTGTTTACGTTTGCCGAAGGAATTGCCGGGTTTGAAGCCTGCAAGCGCTTCAAGATTTTCCACGAAGAAGGCAAACCCACCATTTTCTGGCTACAGTCGATCGACGAGGCGGACGTCATGTTCCCAATCGTTACGCCCGACCTGCTCGACCTCGAATACCAGATCGAGCTTTCCGACACCGATACAGCTCTGTTGGGACTGGAAAACACGGAAGAAAGTACCAAGGATACGGCGGTCGCCATCATCGTCTACCGCAACGATGCCGAGGGGGGCAATATCGCCGCCAATACCCATTCGCCGTTGATCTTCAATCTGAAGAATCGTCACGCTATCCAGAAAGTATTGCAGGAAGTACATCCGACGCTGCTCTATCGCGCCCGGTAATTTTTTACGGCAGGGAAGTAGCAATCCCCCGGCATAGCCGGGGTTCCTTTATTAGTCACTGATGTTACGCAGTCGCTCGGAACAACTGAAGCTGTTCATAGGCGGATCGAGAGGCATTGATGAGTAGTTTTCGACAAAGCGCAAAGGGATTGAGCTTGTTGGAGAGGCTCAAACATTCGAGTTTAAAGACGGCGACAATAGCCATGAAGACGTGATTGCTTTGGGTTCGCACGGTTCGCGTGGGGGACTTGGCCAGGTGGGCATTAGACTTCAAGGATTTGTGAAAGACCTCCACTTGCCACCGTTTTTTGTAGGTTGTGGTGATTTCATCCTAGTCGCACGCCAAGTCACTGTATGCTATATGAAAGATTCCGGTGCTACCGTCTTTGTTTGTAAAGACTTGCCGCACCCAGCGGATCGCTTTCGCGTATCCCTTGAGCCAGCCTTGCAGTGCGGTGTGCTCTGTAGAATTCAGTTCGTCTACGCGGACAAAACGCTTTTTCTTCCGATCCTCTTAAATCAAAGCGACGAGTCGGTTGTTCTTCAGTGCGGCGATGAAAGGGTGATCCTTACCCGTGATGAAAGCGAAGTTCTCCTCTGAAGAAAACCAGCTATCCATGAGCACGAAGCGGAATTTCAAGGCGTTGCATAGGCAGGTCTCGATCATTTCGCGCAGGAGCTCGTTTTTCGTGACCTCGCTTTTACGCTTGATTTGGCAGGTCTTGATGTCGCAGTATTCAAAAGGCTTTTTCACTAACGCAAACGCCACCGGGACGGAGGTTCCGTTGCAGTAGTACAGCGCGTTGAGGAGATTGATCCCTTTGACCGTTCGACCGCTGCAATGGTAAAAATGCCAAAACATTAATTCGCTCTTATCCGTCCACGCTTTTTCTTGGATCATGTCGTCAAAAATCAGAACGCCCGTTTTGTTCTCTAATGACCTGACGGTTGACTTCACCTCCCGCCACAAATCCTTGGAGGTGTCATCTTGTGCGGATAAAAATCGTGTAATTTGGTCATGGCTTACGTCACCCTCAACCATCGCCGACAAGCCTGTGGCTGTCGCGGCTCCAAAGGCTGTTAACAAATAATCCGTGTATAAATCCAGGTTCGCATTTTTCATCCGTGAAGCTTATCAGGTGCGCCGTAATTCCTTGGTCCCTGCGGGTCTTCGGCCAACCCCGCCGCACGCCGCAGCCAAGCCCCTCTCACTCGTGTGCAAAGTGAGGGGGCTACACAGGCAAGCCGTTGGCTCAGGCCCTCTCTGCAAAACTGGGGAGCCGCGTACAAGTCGCCCAGCGGAGCGAATTGCCTACCTTTGCGGTGATTTCGAAGTGCTGGGTCGTGGAACGCTCCTTGGCCTGGCTGGAAAAACTGCGAGCAACCACTCAACACTAGCCTATCGTTCATTCACCTTGCCTTCCTTGTCCTCCTGCTTCAGAGATTGTAAACAGGCTCTTAGCGGAAGCGATGTATGTAGCTTAGGCCAACAAAGTGTCCGTCGATATTGAGCGGTGCTTCGTTGGTACCCAGTACCCGTGTCGACGAAATGGCCGTGATGCCTTCGTAGGCGTAGTCTTTGCTGCGCCGGTAATTGAATTGCCCGGCTAGGCGCACACTGCTCTCGCGGTCAATCTCGTAACGCAAATCGGTTTTGAGGGTCAGTTGGTGACTGCTGACCTCGGGCAGTGCGCTAGGTAGGTTGCCATTGCAGGCGCTGCCAGTACAAGTTCCGCCCGTAATGTCGTAACGACTTGCCGTCTGCAGAAAAATTAAATCGGCCGATACGACTAGTCGACCAGAAATCAACCCCATGTGTTTTACACCCAGCCCGATCGCGTCGACCGTGTCGTGCATGCGAGCATCCCACTCGTTGGCCGGCAGTTCGAGCGTCGTTTGGTTGGCTCCCGAGTAGCGGTTGGCCAGGCGTGAATGGATGTCCTCTCGCGTGTAAAAGGCATAAAGGCTGAAATCGTCGTTGACCGCGATACTGGCATCGAGCGTCCCCGCACGGCTGTCGGCGCGCGTCAGTCCAAATCGTGATTGGCGGTACTGATCTTCGTTCATATCAACACGCGCATTAAAAGCCAGGGCTTCGCTGGCCACGAGCGTCAAGTTCGAGCGCAACTGTCGGCGGTCGCGGTCGGCATAGAGGAATTTGCGCATACCGGCCAATTCGGCGGCAGGGTCGAGTACGGTATAGCCGTCATTGGCGCGGCGCGTGCTGTCGCTATAAGCGAGTTTTCCCGAGATGCGATTGCTGAAAGTTTGCCGCCATTCAGCGCGTAGCGTGTCTTCCGTGCTGCGCTCAACCTCATTGCAGGATTCTGGCAACTGACGGCAATAGCGATGGATCGTCTCACGCTCCAGCCCCAGCGCAAGATTGCTGCCGCGCCGAAGCAGGTAGTCGGCTTCCAGCGACGCCTTGCTGCGACTGCGGCTGTAGGGAATATTTACTTGCGTGCTGGCTGATCCCGTTTCGTAGGCAGAGCGCGTGTAGGCGATCACCGGGGTGCGATTGTCGCGCTCGTCGTAACGATAGGAGGCCAGCAGACTCACGTCGCGCCAAGGACGGCTAGTGAGTTTCAGGTTGACCGATTCGCTGACGATCAGGCCGTGTAGCGACGATTGCGGCAGTGTGCTTAATAGCGGGTTGGTCGAATAGGGTAGGAAAGTCTGGTTTTGTGTCATTCGTCCGTAAGCGATTGCCGCGCTCAGCCGGGTACTGCTGGAGAAATTATAGCTACCGTCGATTTTTAATTGGTGAAATTGGTTGTCCGGTGCGTTACCCAAGCGGTTCTCCAGTTGCCCGGCACTAAAGGGGTTCTGGTAGTGCAGGCCGCTCATGCGATTGCTGAACATCGATCCTGCATAGCTTACCTGCAGATGTCGGCGCTGGGCCGCATAGGCCAGGCTCAAGCTGAACTGTTCGGTAGTGGCGTTGATCGGTTCGGGCAGGATCATGACCGCTCCACCAACGCTGCCGGCCAGAGCGCCCGTTGTTTTACTGCCCTCCTTCAGGTCGTGGCGATAGCTGGCCTTGATTTGCCAGAAGTCATTGAGCGCTGCCTCAAACGCTAAATCGGATCGAATCCGCCGCGTACCGATCGCGAAGTTTGCAAAGGCGTCACTCAGCGCCGGTAGCGCACTCGGGCCAACGGCCTTCCTGGCAGAAAAAGCATTGGGTAACAGCAGATGCGTGCTGTCAGCGCTGCGCGCACCCAGCAAAGGGGTCTGGTAGCTGTCGCTTTGCAAAACGGGCAATTGGTCGTAAGCCAAGCGCAGGCGATAGCGACCTTGCTGGCCATATTCTACCCCCAGGCTGCGTGTATCCAGACCGAGTTCCTCACCGTACAAGCGCCAGCGCCGGCTATCGTCGCTGTCGTAGATTCCTCCTCCCTGCCAGTCAACCGCGCCGATCACCCCTGCTTCATTCTTGCCCAGCCCGAAGAACTGCCCGGCACTAGGGCGTGCCCCGTGTACGCTACCCAAGCCAAGCTCAATCGTAGAGGTCGGTAAGACCAGTTCGAGCCGTTCACTGTTGACCTCATCAGCTTTTGCTTCTCTGGCAACAAGCGCTAGAAAGACTATGCCGAGTAGGGGGATAAACGACGAGCGAAGGTGGAAAGCTGGTGCAGACATGGCCATCAACGCAACAGGCGGTTGCCACCAGGGTGGTTGGAGCCATGTACTTGGCTGTGGCAATTGCTGCAGCCGTGTAGTGGCAATTGGGCGGCATTGTTCAGCGAGGTGCCGATATTGGTGCTGCTTCCGGTGCTGCTACTGTAGGCGGTTGCTGGGTGGCGAGAAGAACTGTGACACTGCTGGCAAAGCCAAGGGCTGCGCAGTTTCAGCAATGGACGGGCAGTCGATCCGTGCGGCGTATGGCACAGACTGCAGTCGTCGCTGGCCGGTGCGTGTTCCCACAGGAAAGGGCCGCGCTTTTCGGCATGGCAGGTAAAGCAAGTTTCGTTGCTCGAATCCTGCACCAGTAGTTTTGGGCCATTGCTGCCATGAGGGTTATGACAATCAGTGCAGGTCAGTTTGCCGTTGGCAAGCGGATGCGCCGAAGGCATGTGTATTTCCGCGCGTTGTGTTTGATGGCAAACGAAACAAGCCTTGGCTTGGCTACTGCGCTTGAGCAGTGGGTCGCGCGGCGTGTGCAGCGTATGGCAATTAACGCAGGCTAAACCCTGGCGTTCGTGCGGGCTACCTATCCAATGCCGGGCATTGTCAATCTGGTGGCAGGTGAGGCAAGCCTCATTTTGCGGGGCAGCCGGCAATTTGCTCTGGAAAGGCACATCGGTCAACGGAAAGTTCTGTGAGTTTTTCGGTTTGTTGGCGTGGGCGAGGCTTTCGCCATGGCAGTCCTGACAAGCCGGCGTGCGCCGGTCGGCTTTAACGCCGTGCCGTGTCTGGTAAATGGAGAGGATGGGTTTTGCCTCCATTTCATCATGGCAGCGCGTACATTTTTCGTCCTTGGCGAGGGCTGCACGGCTGTGTTCGTCCGTCTGTGCCAGATTGGTGTAGAGCAGCATACTGGTGCAGATTACAAGCGACAGGTAGCGCAATAGGGCGTTCATGCTCAAGGTTACCTGGCTATGCTAAAGGGAAAGAACCCAGCGTGCCAGATTTTCCAGATCGTCGTGACTGCGGAACTTGACGATCTTGTGTTCTTCCTCGACATCGTCCTCGCGCAGACGAACTTTGGGAGCAGACGTCAGGTGCTTGATCAGGCTATTTTCTCCATCTGGCTTGCTCTTGTACTTGGTGCCAATGTCGGCCCAGGCCGGACCATTTTTCTCGCGCTCGACGGCGTGACAGCGAAAACAGTTATTTTGTTTAGCTAGCTTGCGTGCCGCATCGGCATCGACGGCATTGACAGCATCGACGGCAGGCGATAGCAGCAAGAGCAAGCAGGCCAGTAGCGTGGAAGGTTGAATAAAGCGGGGGTTACGCATCGGCGAAGGCTCCATGCGCACTCAACCAGGCGGTAGCTGCTTCGTTGAGCCTGCCAAGCTCCATTTCCAGTAGCGGCAGGCAGGCCGCTGCGGCTTGCAGATTGTCCTCGGCAACCGCCTTGCCGGCCTTGAGCGCCACCTCGCGCATGGCTGCTCCGCCTACGCTGTCGGCCATGCCTTTCATCGTATGCGCAACACGTCGGGCTGCTGCGACATCGCCGTCCGCCAGCACTGAAGCCAGCATGGGAATCTGCTCGTGCAGGTCGGCAAGGCCCGCACTAATCATCATCGTACCCATTTCCAGATCTCCACCAAAACGGGACAATACCTTTTCCGGCTCGAAAACCGGATGGCTGCGTTCCTTGACGGCCACTTGCGGGGCAATGGGCTCTACACCAGCCGATATTTTTCCAGCGCTTTTTCTTAACCAGCGGGCAATTGTTTCTTCAAAAACGCCAACATCGAAGGGTTTGGGCAGGTAATCGTTCATACCAGATTGCAGAGCCAGATCACGGTCGCCCTGCATGGCATTGGCGGTCAGCGCGATAATCGGAATCTGCGCGTTACGCACCTTCGATTCACCCGAACGCAGGAGGCGCGTGGCTTGGTAGCCATCCATTTCAGGCATCTGGCAATCCATCAGAACCAAGTCAAAATCGGCTGCTTCCAGCTTCTCCAGTGCTTCACGACCATTGTTGGCGATTGCGCAGCTATGACCAAGTCGATCCAGCATTTTTTCAGCGACTCGCTGATTAGTCAGATTATCCTCGACAATCAGGATGTGCCCCTGATGCGATTGCTCGGACAGGGTATGCCGCGTCACCAACGCTGTCGGTTCACCTTCCCGCGTAATGCCGAGTACAGTTTGCAGGCATTGATAGAGCAGCGAATTCTTCACCGGCTTGGTCAGGTAGGCGGCAAAGTCATTCTGCGCCAGACGCGCTGCGTCTCCGCGCATGGCTACCGAAGTCAGCATGACTAATGGCAGATCGGTGAAGCGGGCATCGGCTTTAATCAATTTTGCCAGTTGCTCGCCGTCCATCGCCGGCATCTGCATATCTGTGACGACGATGTCCACCGGCCGCCCGGCCCGATACTCGCTATCGAGCAAGTGCAGAGCATCTTTTCCGTTATCGACCAGCAACGGAAGACAATGCATGTCGAGCAACAGCAGCTCCATCAACCGACGATTGGTTAGGTGGTCGTCTACGACCAGGATGCGTTTGTCGGTCAAGGTCGAGAGCAAGCCCAGCTTGGGAGCTTCGGTTCTGGCGTGTGCCAGGCGCACGGTAAACCAGAAGGTCGATCCCTTTCCATCCTCGCTGACAATACCGATTTCTCCGCCCATCAGTTCAACGAGACGCTTGGAAATGGACAGTCCCAAACCGGTGCCGCCGTATTTTCGGGTGATCGAACCATCGGCCTGCACGAAGGGGTTAAACAATTGTTCGATCTTGTCGGCAGGAATGCCGATACCGGTATCGGTCACCTCCACACGCAGGCAGACGCCATCGCGGTTCTCCGAACTAAGAGCAATGCGAATCGAAACCGCCCCTTTTTCGGTAAATTTGAGCGCATTACCGGCGAGATTGAGGATCACTTGGCGTAAGCGACCCGGATCGCCGCGCAAACGGGAGGGTGCTTCAGACTCGACCATGGCTGCGAAATCCAGCCCCTTCTCCGCAGCGCGAAGAGACAGAATGTCGTTGACCTCCTCCGTCATCACGCGTAAATCGAAGTCGATCAGTTCCAGGTCCAAACGACCTGCCTCCACTTTTGAAAAATCAAGAATGTCGTTGATGATGCAGAGCAATGATTCGGCACTATGTTGTACCGTTGTCGCGAATTCCTGCTGTTCTGGATCAAGTTCCGTCTGCTGCAGCAGGGCAATCATGCCCAGTACACCGTTCATTGGTGTGCGAATCTCGTGGCTCATATTGGCCAGAAACTCGCTCTTCATGCGGCTCGCGTGCTGCGCCATTTCCATGGCCTCAACCAGATGGATTTCGGTATTTTTTCGCAGAGTAATATTGTTGCCCGAGCCGCGATAACCGGCAAACGTGCCTGTCTCGTCAAAATGAGGTAGGCCGCTGATGCCCGACCAGAACTCCTGCTCCCTATTTTCCGAAAAACGAACCTCAAAATCCCGGAAGGGTAGGTAGCGTCGCAAACGGTCGAAATACTGGTTCCATTTTTCATGATTGTTTAAATCATCAGCGCTGACTACTTGGTCCAAGCGTTGCCCCAGCAGGTTACTAGCCGGTAGGCCAATACTCGCTTCGGCACTTTTTGAAACGAAGATAAAGCGCAATTCGGCATCGGTTTCCCAGAACCAGTCGGAAGCACTTTTTGAATAATCGTGAAAGCGCTCCTCGCTGACTCGTAGAGCCGACGTCATTTTCTGAGCCAGGGCTTCAGCACGACTACGCGTAGAGGCCAGCAAGTGAACAAGCAAGGTTCCCATCAGAGTGAGCAGTAGCCCAAGAGCAAAAGACAGTTTGGGCGAGATTAGGCCCAGCCGCTCCCAAAAAGTTGCTGTCGGCGTAACTCGTACCAACCAATCTCGGCCTCCGACGTTGATGCGCGAATCGCGCATCAATTTTTCTCCGTAAGTGTCTGCCGCGTGTACCGAGAATTTTTGCGAGGCATAGATCAAAAGCGGCTCGGCCCCTGCTGCTAAATCGTAGAGCTCAAACTCAACCAGGTTGGGGGTTATTTCGACGAAAATGTCTTCGATGGCCAGGCGGGCGAACAGCCAGCCAAAAACGTCGGCTAGCGGTTCAAGCCGATTGCTCTGGGCGATTTCTTGTCGATAGAGCGGTAGCAGCAGTAGCAAGCCGTCTTCTCCGTCGCTACCGATATCGGGCAGCGGCGCAGTCAGCAAGGGTTTGTTGGTTTCAACGGCCAGACGTGCTGCGCGTTCGATGGCTATCGTTGCGGCCAGATCGACGCCCAGGATCGAGTTGCCGCGCCCCTCTCGCTCTTGGCTGTCGACGATAAAACGCCATTTTCGGTCAGTATCGTCGCCTTTGACTGAAAAATCAGGCATTCCGGCACGTTGCTTCGCTGTAACGTAGGCGCCAACCTTCTCGCTGGCAACTAGGCGAGCAAAACCGAAATCGATCGCCCCTGGATATTCGGACTTGCGTCGCGAAGAAAGTAGCGGCAGGAAATCCAAATGCTCGATATCGCGGACGCCAAGCGCGGAACTACGCATGGCGCTTAAAGCCTGCTGGTAAGACTTGAGATCGTCGAACAGCGACTCCTTCAGATGGCGTAGCTCAAAGCCGAGTTGCTGATCTATATGCTCATGATTTTGTTGCGCATGCCACTTGGCAACCGTCCACGTCACTCCCAGGCCGAATACGAATACCAGTGCAGGAAGCCACCAGCCAGTCCATCTTTTGTTCACAAAGAAAGTCATCGGCGCTTTAGAAAATTCAGTGACTAAACATTGTCTCATAAACCCCTTCCAGTGGATCTGTAGTAGCGCAGCAGGTCAGGACATTAGGCTCTGTTGATGTTTTGCCGGCTGTTACCGGAGCCACAGCAAGGTCGCAGCAAAAGCGAGCATCCCCATGAAATAAATGGCTTTTTTCTCATATAGCATGGCGATTCTGCGGAAATATTTCAGCTTGCCAAACAGGCATTCAACGGCGTGGCGTTCCTTGTAATGCCAATAATCACAGTCTCTCTGTTCCTTTCGCTGGGACTTGGGCGGAATGACGGCCTTGATCCCCTTTTCCTTAAGCCAAGCCAAAAATGCGTCGGAGTCATAGCCCTTGTCGGCCAAACAGGCCAGGGCAGGCAGGCCGTCCATCAGCGGGATCGCCTGGGTAATATCCGCCGCTTGCCCCTCGGTCAGGATAAATTTCGGCGGCAACCCCAGCGCATCGGCGACGGCGTGAATCTTGCAACCAAAGCCTCCCCGAGACCGGCCAAGCCTTCTGCCTGCCACTCAAGAAGCTGGCCACTACCCCCCGCTGGGACCAGCGCGCATGGCGCTTATAAACACTGTTCCAATTCCCCCGATCACGTGGAAGCAATCGCCACTGCCCTCCGACGCGCAGCACCCAAAGTACGGCTTCAACAATATGCCGGCACTGATAAGAACCTCCTGTATAGATCCCGCTTGTCGCTCTGAGCTTCGTAAAAATGCGCTCCCACTCGTCGTCCGTTAGCCTCGTTTTGTCTCGCTCGCCGGCTTGACTCATTTGCAGCGTCCAAAGCGGCTAATTTTACCGCCGGCAAAACATCAACAGAGCCTAGCTCTTCT
>CAXNNH010000026.1:0-10885 GCA_964203325.1 Burkholderiales bacterium
GGAATTGCACAGAGGAGGGCAAACAACGTTGTGGACGCATAGCGCCCGCATGATCTGGATTGGAGCGAGTGGGGATTCATAGCAATCTCTCTGGTTGTGGTTTCCCGCAATTTTGCCAGAAAAAACCATGCCCTGCTGTATCCCTTGCAATCAACCGATCAAGCGCTGCTACTTTTCCATATTTTTCGTACTTTTTCCACCAAGCGTGTTTTCGTGGACGGAGCGGAACCCTAATCAATTAGAATCGAGCAATTACAAAAACCGACAATAAGTTGACATGGCTAAGCATATAGGTCGTTTCGAAATAATTCGCGAGTTGGGCAGAGGAGCGCAGAGCGTTGTTTATCTGGCGCGCGATCCGCATTTGCAACGGGAAGTAGCTATCAAAACGCTGCATTTCTCGGAACACGAACCAGAAAAAAATATGCAGTTGCTCGCCGAAGCGCGCATGGTTAGCCAGTTGCGCCACCCGAACATCGTTCCGATCTTCGAAGCGGGCGAAGAAGATGCAGATCTCTATCTCGTCTTCGAATATGTCCCAGGGCAAAATCTCGCCGAACATCTTAAACTGAGCGGTGCTCTGACGCCGGTCAAAGCCATCGCCATCATGCACCCGATCCTTGATGCAATTGCTCACGCGCATGCGGCAGGAATCATCCATCGTGACCTGAAACCCACCAACATCCTGATCGACGAAGCGGGGACGCCGCGCGTCATGGACTTTGGCATCGCCGCTCGCATTGAAGGGCAAGCCAAAGACAACCAGGATTTCAGCGGCACCCCTGCCTACATGGCACCAGAGTACATATCAACCCACAAAAGCAGCGAACGTAGCGATGTATTTTCTGCCGGGCTGGTCTTTTATGAGTTGTTGACTGGTCGGCGCGCCGTGCCCAAAGGCAATATTTCAGAGGTTATGCAGCATATCGCGAACGAGGATATCCGTATCCCGACCGATGGCAGTATCACCCTCGACGACAGAATGGTCAGCGTACTTTACAAAGCATTGGCACGCGATCCACAGCAGCGCTACGCAACGGCTACGCAAATGCGCGAAGCCTTTGACAGCTATCTGGAACCCGAGCAGATTGCAGCCTCGACCGATGCCAAACAGAGCACGATTGATTTTCTGCTACGACGCATGCGGCACAAAAGCGACTTTCCTGCCCTTTCGGAGTCTGTCAGCTCGGTCAATAAATTGACTGCCTCCGAGGGCAAGAGCATCGCCGAACTCTCGAACTCCATCCTTAAGGATTTTTCACTGACCAACAAGCTCTTGCGCCTCGTTAACTCGGCTTTTTATCGGCAAGCCGGTGGCGGCAACATCAGCACGGTATCGCGCGCCGTGGTGGTGCTGGGTTTTGATGCAGTGCGCAACATCGCCGTCACGGTCATGTTGTTCGACCACCTACAAAACAAGGGCAACGCCAATTTTCTCAAGAATGAATTCCTGCGTGCCAATCTAGCCGGTATTCTGGCCAAAGAAATCGGTGCTAAGACAGCCCAGCGTGATATCGAGCAAGCCTTTATTTGTGCCATGTTCCACAACTTGGGACGCCTCCTGTGTCAATACTATTTTCCCGACGAAAGCGAAGCAATCAAGCGCGTCATACAACAAAAGCACTGCGCTGAAGAATCGGCGGCATTGCAAGTGCTGGGTATATCCTTCGAGGATCTCGGTATCGGCATCGCCCGTACTTGGGGCTTTCCCAAGCTACTCATCAACAGCATGCGCAAGCTACCGGCCGGAAATGTGCGTAAACCCACAACGACCGAGGATCGCCTATGCGTGCTGTCGGCTTTTTCGAATGAGTTGTGCAAGGTCATCGCCGATGCTTCGCCCGAGGATCGGCAAAAGGAGTTGCGCAAAGTTACGACACGTTATAGCGAAAGCATTGCTCTGAGTGAAAAGGATATGCGAACGACTATGGATAAATCGTTCGAGGAGGTTAAGCAGTTTGCTGGAATCATTAACCTCAACATGCAGCAAACAGCCTTCGGTCGCCAGATCAAGGCTTGGAGCGGTGAACACGAAGACCCTCCGCTCGCCTACGACAGGCATGCCGCAACAGACACGCTGTCTGACACCATGCTCTCCAATGCGGTACCCGAAGGCGCGGCTGGAGTAACGACGGATTCGGGCGAGGAAGAAATTACACCCGGTGCCGCTGAAGCAATATTGATGGCCGGCATCCAGGACATCAGCAATACACTCGTCAGTGACTTCAAACTTAACGATGTCCTGCGCATCATTCTGGAAACAATGTACCGGGCCAAAGGCTTCAATCGGGTGATTCTGTGCATCCGCGATTCCCGCAGTAATTCAATGGTCGGTCGTTTTGGCTTTGGGCAGGATGCAACGGAGGTGGCCAAACGATTTAACTTTCCCCTAACCTTTTCGCCAGATATTTTTCACGTTGCCTTGTCCAAGGGAGTAGACGTGATGATCAACGACACCCACGACGAAAAAATCGCCGTACGTATTCCCGAGTGGTTCCGCAAGGGAGTGGCTGCCGGCACCTTCGTTATCTTCCCGCTGTGTATCAAGGGCAGCCCGATGGCAATGATTTACGCCGACCGGGCACACCCCGGCCAGATAGTTATCCCGGAAACGGAACTCTCGCTGTTACGAACACTGCGCAACCAGGCGCTACTCGCTATCAAGCAGTCGACCTGAGCAGCGCCTTCTTTCGAGGAGAAAATAATGAAATCAGAAATTTACGAATTTACGGCCAAACGTCTGCAAGGAGAGGGGCAATCGCTGGCCGACTACGCCGGCCAGGTAATGCTTATTGTCAACACCGCCAGCCACTGCGGCTTCACTCCGCAATTTTCCGGTCTGGAAGCGCTCTACCAGCGATACCGCGAACGTGGCTTGGTTGTTCTCGGCTTCCCGTGCAACCAGTTTGGCGCACAGGATCCAGGCGCGTCCGATGAAATCGCCTCTTTCTGCCAGACAAACTACGGAGTCACTTTTCCGATGTTTGCCAAGATTGAAGTGAACGGTGATAACGCTCATCCGCTCTACCAATACTTGAAGAAATCAGCACGCGGACTGCTCGGTAGCGAGAGCATCAAATGGAATTTCACGAAGTTCCTGGTTAGTCGCACCGGTGAGGTCATTGAACGCTATGCGCCTACCACCACACCTGAGTCTATGGCAAAAGACATTGAAGCCTGTCTTTGAACGCCAAGTAGGAGAACGGTTGAGTTGGCACTTGCGCAATGAGTAAAACCGTCGAAATACGAATCCCGAAATTCCCCGAATGCTGGTCGAGCTGTGGCAATTGCGGCAGCGGCGAAGTGGTGGTCGACGATGTGCTGGTGCTGCCTGGCGATACGATAGAACGGGACGACACCATGATCGTGCTCGAAACCGGCAAAGTTGCCCTTGACATCCCCAGCCCCGCCGCCGGGCGGGTGCTGGAACTGCGTGTTACTGCGGGCGAAAAAGTCCGTGAAGGAGATGTCATTCTGATGCTGGAAATCGCCTGAGGTTCGCTATCTGCGCCCACGCAAAAAAACTTCCCTGAAAAGGCGACCACTGCTTATGGCTAGCGGGTAATAGGTTTATAGCGAATACGCTTTGGTTTTGCGCCTTCTTCACCCAACCGCTTGCGCTTGTCTTCCTCGTACTCATGGTAGTTGCCGTTGAAGAACGTCCATTGCGAGTTGCCTTCGCAAGCCAGGATGTGCGTACAAATGCGGTCGAGAAACCAGCGGTCGTGCGAGATGACCATCACGCTACCGCCGAATTCAAGCAGTGCATCTTCCAGCGCACGCAATGTTTCCACATCCAGATCGTTCGACGGCTCGTCGAGCAGCAAAACATTGCCTCCGGCGATCAGTGTTTTGGCCATGTGCAGGCGACCGCGTTCACCACCGGACAACTGGCCGACGTGCTTCTGCTGGTCGCCGCCCTTGAAGTTGAAGCGACCAATGTACGAGCGCGACGGTGTTTCGTATTTGCCGACGGTAAGGATGTCGGCACCGCCTGAGATCTCCTCGAACACGGTTTTATTGCCATCCAGGCAATCGCGGCTCTGGTCGACGTAGGCCAGTTTCACCGTCGAACCAATCTCGACTTCGCCTGAATCGGGCTGCTCCTTGCCCATCAACATGCGGAACAACGTTGATTTACCGGCACCATTCGGGCCGATAATGCCGACAATGGCGCCGGGCGGCACGTTGAACGAAAGATTGTCGATCAGCAGACGCTCGCCAAAAGCCTTGGAAACATTCCTGAATTCGATGACCTTGTTGCCCAGACGCTCGCCGACCGGAATGAAGATTTCTTGCGTTTCGTTGCGTTTCTGGTACTCGACGCTGGACAGTTCCTCGAAACGGGCCAGACGCGCCTTACTTTTCGCTTGGCGGGCCTTCGGGTTTTGCCGCACCCACTCCAACTCCTGCTTCATCGTTTTGATGCGGCCGGCCTCGGACTTCGACTCGGCTTCCAAGCGCGCTTCCTTCTGCTCCAGCCAGCTCGAATAGTTACCCTTCCACGGGATGCCCTGGCCGCGATCCAGTTCGAGTATCCACTCGGCGGCGTTGTCGAGAAAGTAGCGGTCGTGCGTTACGGCAACGACGGTGCCGGGGAAGCGCACCAGAAACTGCTCCAGCCACTCGACCGATTCGGCATCCAGGTGATTGGTTGGCTCGTCGAGCAAAAGCATGTCGGGCTTGGAAAGCAGTAGCTTGCACAGCGCAACACGGCGTTTTTCGCCACCAGAGAGATTTTTAATCACGGCATCCCAGGCCGGCAGGCCCAGCGCATCGGCAGCCAGTTCGAGCTGGCTGGCTAAATCGGAACCAGCGGCAGCGATAATCGCCTCCAGCCGTCCCTGTTCTTCGGCCAGCTTGTCAAAATCAGCGTCGGGTTCAGCATAAGCAGCGTAAACGGCCTCCAGCTTCTCCTGCGCTTGCATCACCTCGCCCATGCCGGACTCGACTTCCTGGCGCACCGTCGCTTCGGGGTCGAGCTGCGGTTCCTGCGGCAGATAGCCGATGCGCAGATTGGGCATCGGTGTTGCTTCGCCAATGATGTCTTTATCGACACCGGCCATGATGCGCAGCACGGTCGATTTGCCCGAACCGTTGAGGCCGAGCAGGCCGATCTTGGCGCCGGGGAAAAAAGAGAGCGAAATGTCTTTGATAATCTGGCGTTTGGGCGGAACGATCTTGCCGACGCGGTTCATTGTAAAAACGTATTGAGCCATGGTGGATTTAGTATTGAGCCGAAAAAGTGGGAGAAGAACGGTTGGCGACGGGGTAAGCAACGAAAGGCGCTAGCTTACCCGAGAGCGGATAGTTTTGGCGGCGACGATGATTGGGTATGAGCGATACCCGCCATAAGACCTCGCAATAAAACGAAAGTCCAAGACGATTTTTCCAAGCAAGGGACGATGCGACTTATCACCTTCCTTGCCGAATAAACTAAAGTACTGTCTGCGTCGGAGCTAGGTAAAATTAACTCCAATCCAAATATCTAACTCACAACGGACATGCCTGAAAAATCTACTACACATCTGCTGCTCATCCCCAGCTATAACCCTGGCCCCAAGGTTTATGAAACCGTACGCACCGCTTGTCGAGAATGGAATCCGGTATGGGTGGTGGTCGACGGTAGCGACGACGGGACAGCCGATGGGCTGAACGCTTTGGCGACTGAGCTTGACGGCCTGCAAGTGCTCGTTCTACCGCAAAACCAGGGTAAGGGAGCGGCAGTGCTGGAGGGTATTCGTTTAGCGGCGCGCGCAGGCTACACACATGCCCTCACTATGGATTCCGACGGCCAGCATCCGACCGCAAACATCGCAAACTTCATGCGGCAATCCGCTGCCCGGCCGGAGGCGATGATCCTCGGACTGCCCGTTTTCGATGCCAGCGCGCCGAGCTTGCGCGTCAAGGGGCGACGCATCTCTAATTGGTGGGCTAATCTGGAAACGTTGGGTATGGGCATTGGCGATTCACTGTTCGGCTTTCGCGTTTATCCAATTGCCCCGCTGATGCGTGTGATGCAGGGACAGGTGTGGATGCGCCGCTTCGACTTCGACCCGGAAGCAGTGGTGCGCTTGTGTTGGCAAGGCGTGCCACCGGTTAACGTTGCCGCGCCGGTGCAATACTTCCGCATCGAGGAAGGTGGTGTTTCGCATTTCAATTACTGGCGCGACAACGTACTGCTGACCTGGATGCACAGCCGGCTATTTTTCGGTTTTTTACTGCGCTTGCCCGTGCTGTTGGCACGCCGTCTAACGCAGCGAGCCTAGCGACGGATTTAGCACACCGACTTCATTCCCGATGACTACAACGACGTACACCCAACGTCGTTGCTGCACTGAGACCTGGCCCGCCGCTAGATGCCATTCTCTGTAACAGGCATCTAGCGGTTAGCTCGCGTTCAACTACTGGCAAAAAAGTCGCGCACGCGATCCATCCACGATTTTGCTCGTGGATTGTGACGGCCAGAGTGTTCCCGGCTAGACTCTTCGAGTTCTTGTAATAGCGCCCTTTGTCGTTCAGTTAAATTAACAGGTGTTTCGACGACGACGTGACAAAGCAAATCTCCATGAGTGTTGCTGCGTACGCCTTTAATACCTTTGCCGCGTAATCGGAAGGTTTTTCCGGATTGGGTTTCAGATGGGATCTTGATTTTGGCAACCGCATCAAGTGTCGGTATCTCGATCTCCCCACCAAGCGCGGCTGTGGTAAAACTGATGGGCATCTCACAATGCAAGTCGTTTTGCTCACGTTGAAAAACGGCATGTTGTTTTAAATGAATTTGAACGTAGAGATCGCCGGCAGGACCGCCGTTGATGCCATGCTCTCCCTCGCCAGAGAGCCTGATACGATCCCCCTCGTCAACCCCGGCCGGAATTTTTACGGCCAGTGTTTTATGCTGCTTAACGCGACCGGCTCCATGACAACTGCCGCAAGGTTCTGCAATAAAACGGCCCGTACCGTGGCACTTTGGACAGGTTTGCTGAATCGAGAAAAATCCTTGCTGTAGACGCACTTGCCCACTGCCTTGGCACGTAGGGCAGGTTTTCGGTTGCGTTCCCGATTTAGCTCCAGAACCGTGGCAAAGTTCGCACACCTCCATTGTAGGAATACGGATCTTGGTTTCGGTACCAAAAGCGGCTTGCTCAAGCGTTATTTCAAGGTTATAGCGCAGGTCGGCACCGCGATAGATATTCGAGCGCCCACCGCCACGATTGCCGCCAAAAATTTCGTCGAAAATTCCCCCGAATGCCTCGGAGAAGCCTCCGGCCGCGCCACCGCCGCCCCCCATTCCTGCCTGAGGGTCAACACCCGCATGACCATACTGGTCGTAAGCGGCGCGTTTTTGGGCATCTGACAAAATCTCATATGCCTCCTTGGCTTCCTTGAAGTGTTCCTCTGCCTTAGGATTATCCGGATTACGATCCGGGTGATGCTTCATGGCCAACTTGCGGTAGGCCTTCTTGATATCTTCATCGGGGGCGTCGCGATTGACGCCGAGAATGTCGTAAAAGTCGCGTTTGGCCATGGATTCTTTACGGTGTAATAGGGTATTGCAAGAATAGAGCGAGGCGCAGAATTATACGCCTCACTCGCTACAGCCTAATCCTACTTCTTGTCTTTGACTTCGGTAAATTCGGCGTCAACAACATCGCCATCGTCCTTCTTGCTCTCGCTCGAAGCCGTATTGGCGGATGCTGTACCTGCGGCCTCTTGTGCAGAACCTGCTTCGGCTTGTTGCTTGGCGTACACTTTCTCACCGAGTTTCTGCGCTGCGGTACCGAGGGCCTCACTTTTTGCCTTGATGGCATCAATGTCATTATTGCGGATCGCTTCTTCAGCGTCTTTTATAGCGGCCTCAATAACGCCCTTCTCTTCTTCCGACAGGTCTTTGCCATATTCGACCAGCGATTTCTTCACCATGTGAATCACGCCATCGCATTGATTTCTGGCATCGGCCAGTTCACGCGCCTTCCTGTCGTCTTCGGCATGCTCTTCAGCATCACGTACCATGCGCTTAACTTCATCTTCGGAAAGGCCGGAAGATGCCTGGATTTTGATCTTGTTTTCTTTGCCTGTCGCTTTATCTTTCGCCGAAACGTGCAAAATACCGTTAGCGTCAATGTCGAAAGTGACCTCGATCTGCGGCATGCCACGCGGAGCGGGCGGAATGTCGGAGAGATTGAATTGACCAAGACTCTTGTTACCGGATGCCACCTCTCGCTCACCCTGGAGGACATGAATAGTTACGGCTGACTGGTTATCGTCGGCGGTAGAGAACACCTGGCCGGCTTTGGTCGGAATGGTAGTGTTCTTCTGGATCAGCTTGGTCATGACGCCACCCAGCGTTTCAATACCCAACGACAGCGGGGTAACGTCCAGCAGCAGCACGTCCTTGACTTCGCCCTGCAACACACCTCCCTGGATGGCGGCACCTACAGCAACAGCCTCATCTGGATTAACGTCACGGCGGGGGTCCTGACCGAAAAACTCTTTTACCTTATCCTGCACCTTCGGCATACGGCTTTGGCCGCCGACGAGGATAACATCCTGGATGTCTGTAATTTTGCAACCAGCATCTTTTAGCGCGATGCGACACGGAGCGATGGTGCGTTCGATCAGTTCATCGACCAACGATTCGAACTTGGCACGGGTAATCTTGAGCGCCAAGTGCTTGGGACCCGAGGCATCGGCGGTAATGTAAGGCAGATTAATTTCGGTCTGTTGCCCAGACGACAGTTCAATCTTTGCCTTTTCGGCAGCATCTTTAAGCCGCTGTAGTGCTAGCACGTCAGCCTTCAGATTGACGCCGGATTCCTTCTTGAATTCGTCAATGATGTATTCGATCAGGCGCTGGTCAAAGTCCTCGCCACCGAGAAAAGTATCGCCGTTAGTAGCCAGCACTTCAAACTGGTGTTCGCCGTCGATCTCCGCAATTTCAATAATCGAAACGTCGAATGTTCCACCGCCTAGATCATAGACGGCTATTTTTTTATCGCCCTGCTTTTTGTCCATTCCGAAAGCCAATGCCGCCGCAGTCGGTTCGTTGATGATGCGCTTAACCTCAAGGCCGGCAATACGACCGGCATCTTTGGTGGCTTGGCGTTGGCTATCGTTAAAATAGGCAGGAACCGTAATGACCGCTTCGGTCACTTCTTCGCCGAGATAATCTTCAGCGGTTTTCTTCATTTTGCGCAGCACTTCGGCTGAAACCTGGGGAGGCGCAATCTTGTTGCCGCGCACTTCAACCCAAGCGTCCCCATTATCAGCCTTAAAAATCTTGTAAGGCATCAGGGAGATATCTTTTTGCACCTCTTTTTCTTCAAAACGACGGCCGATCAGGCGCTTAACAGCGTAGAGGGTGTTGTGCGGGTTGGTGACCGCCTGGCGCTTGGCCGATGCACCGCAGAGAATCTCGCCGTCCTCGGCATAAGCCACAATCGATGGCGTCGTGCGTGCACCTTCAGAGTTTTCAATGACCTTGGGCTTGCCATTTTCCATAACGGAAACGCAGGAGTTGGTTGTACCAAGATCAATACCAATAATTTTGCCCATGTTTAAATCCTTTATAAAACTCGTTAAATACAGAAATGCGGGTGCTCACCCCTTGTAGATGGGGGGCAGCGTGTCACTTTCAAGATTTGGCTTTAGCCACGAAGACCAGCGCAGGTCGCAGCAATCGATCCGCCAGCAGGTATCCCTTCTGCACGACAGTAACCACCGTATTGGCCTCTTGATCGGCATCGATCATGCTAATTGCTTGATGGCGATGGGGATCAAACTTTTCACCAACCGGATTAAGTTCGCTGAGACTCGATTTTGCAAAAGCCGCGTTCAGTTGCCTGAGAGTAAGCTCCGTGCCCGATCTGAGACTTTCAACACTCAATACCTCTGCGGCAAGTGCCGCTTCGAGGCTATCCTTAACGGCGAGCAGCTCGCCGGCAAACTTTTCTACTGCATACTTTGAGGCTTTAGAAATGTCGTCCTGCGCACGTCGGCGCACATTTTCCGTTTCCGCTTTGGCACGTAACCATGCGTCGTGATGCTCTTCGGCCTTCAGTTCCGCTTGGCGCAGAGTTTCTTCGACGCTAGGCAGGGTATCCACTGGAAGGGAAGCTGTTTCCTCAACGCCGTCGGTTACAACTGTTTCTGTCTCTAGTTCTTGCATAATCGTAAATCCCCTAAAAAACCTAGACTAAGTTGGGTTCTTTTTTTAGATTTCAAGCTTCTTCGGTACAAAATATCGCGGCAGAAGTGACTGTCAGCATGGTGCCGGCGGACAAAGGCGCAGGCCCCACTTCGTCATGCGCCACCAGCGACCTAAGGAGGCGCTGATTAATGGTCATTTCGAGTGAAACGAGAAATCTAAATTTTTGATTTTAAAGATTCCCCGCACCGTTCGGAATGACAAAAGTGAATAAATCAGCGTCTCCCTAATTTGATGTCCCGCGCCCGGCTTGCTGCCTACTACCGAAGACCAAGCATCAGCTTCGATACCTTGCGCTCGAACAATGACCCGACGCCGCCGCTACGCCCCCCCCCGAATTTGTCTCGATTTCGTTGCTCACGGATGTTACGCAGCCCTGCCCTAACCCGGACGCGTCGGAAGCCAACCAGAAGTCACCCCGCCCCGTCATTCCCGCGTAGGCGGGAATCCAGGTTCGAGGGAAAACGTATCGCGCTGGTGAAAATCGTCATTCCCGCGTAGGTGGGAATCCAGGTGGCGGTGGTCCGGCGAACTCCCTATGGATTCCCGCCTACGCGGGAATGACGGAGTTTTTGGCGACTGCTGCGTAACATCAATTGCTCACTTGAATCTTGCTGCCCGGAGAGAGCCTGTTGGCGCCATTCTCCAGACCCACCCCTTGGAGATCGTTTATCCATG
>CAXNNH010000027.1:0-10523 GCA_964203325.1 Burkholderiales bacterium
GCACCCCATACGTCTAATGCACCTAATGCGCCGAAAGCACCCCCTCTGCGTGCGCCGATCGGCGAACTGCTGACGACCGGGACGCGTTATTTGGTGCCGATGATCCTGTTGCTGGGTGTCTACGTCTTCGTCAACGGCCATTTGACGCCAGGCGGTGGTTTTCAGGGCGGGGCTATTGTTGCCTCGGGTGTCCTCATGCTGCTCCTGGCTGATCCGTTCAAGAAGTTTAGTCACGGACTGATCTCGGCTATCGAGTCGCTGGCCGGTATTTTCTACATCGTTATCGGCCTGTTGGGCTTATTGCTCGCCGGTGGCTTTCTTGACAACCGCTTCTTGCCGTTAGGCACGCTGGGCGACCTTTTCTCGGCCGGTGCCATTCCGCTGATTTATTCACTGATCGGTCTCAAGGTCGGCGCCGAGTTCTCGTCGATGCTGGCCGATTTTTCGGAAACGGAGGAACTGTAATGGCACATATTGCCATGGCGACTGGCTTCATCCTGATCTTGATTGGTTTTTATGGCGCACTGACCAATCGCAATATTCTGCGCATGATCGTTGCCTTTAGCGTTGCCGACAGCGGCGTTAACTTGGTGATTGTCTCCGTTGGCTATATGCACGGTCGTACCGCCCCTATCGTCGATAGCGCTGTTTCAGCCGCCGATGCTCTTACCCGCATGATTGATCCGGTGCCGCAGGCACTGGTGCTGACGGCCATTGTCATCGGCCTTGGCGTGACTGCCCTGATGCTCGCCTACGCCTACAAGCTCTATGAGAAAAAGCGCACGCTCGACATCGCGAAATTTACGGAGTTGAGATGGTAAACGCCCTCTACATT
Organism: Burkholderiales bacterium; assembly: GCA_964203325.1. Lineage (GTDB taxonomy): Bacteria > Pseudomonadota > Gammaproteobacteria > Burkholderiales > Rhodocyclaceae > JACQYA01. Next base: position 836 of record CAXNNH010000027.1, read on the forward strand.
ATTGCAGCGGCCATGACCGCTGCCTTCCTGCTCGGACTGTTGAAAGAGCAATGGCGAGTGACGGCCTATAGCGTAACTCTCGCGGCACTGGCCTTTATGAGCTGGGTTTCGGGGAGTTGGCTCGTCGCTTTTGTCTGGGATGGCGCGGCACCCGTTGAAATTTTCACCGCCGGCACCCCTCCCCCGTTCGCCATCAATCTGCGCATGGCGTTGCCCGAGGCGGCACTAACGCTGCTGGTCAATGTCTCTGGCTTACTGGCGGCCATCTATTTGAAGGATGCCCTGCTGGCCCGTGGTCGACGGGCGATGGCCGTGCTGATTGTGGCCATCATGGCGCTGTGCGGCCTGATTATGACCCGCGACATCTTCAATCTTTTCGTGTTCTTTGAGCTGATCGCCATTTCCACCGGTGGCCTGGTTCTGCTTTCCGATACCGACGACGGAGCCAGCGCACTGGCGGCGGGCTTCAAATACCTTATCGTTTCGCAGGCCATCTCGGTTTGCCTGCTGCTCGGCATCATTTTCGCTTACCACGCCACCGGTACGCTGAACATTGATGGCATGGCTGCCGCTTCGTTAGGCTTACAGTCAGCCGGTGCGATTGCCTTCTTTCTGATGTTCGTCGCGGTGATTGCCGAGATCAAGCCCTTCCCGGCCAACGGTTGGGCGCTCGACATCTACGAGGCGGCGCATCCGGCTTTCTCGGCGATCTTTGCCGCTGCATCCGGCACTGCCGGACTTTACGCCGTCGATAAACTATTGCAAATCGGGGGTGCGCAATGGCTACCGATGGCCACCGGTATCGGTATCGTCACCTTCATCGCGGCTAACCTGTTTGCTTTGCCGCAGAGCAATGACCGTCGGCTGCTGGGTTATTCGTCGGTAGCGCAGACCGGGCTGGTGCTGGCTGTCATCGGTCAGCAGGATATTCTCGGCGAGAACTACTTTTTTATCGCCTTCGGCCTGCTGGTTTCCCATGCGATTGCCAAGGCCGGACTCTTCTGGCTATCCGGTCTGATCGACGGGCGTAAGCTGGCCGATTGGGCCGTCCTGCGCCAACGTCCGTTATTGCTTTTCGCCTTCGCTACCTTCATCGCCATGCTCAACGGCTTACCTCCCTTTCCTGGTTTCTACGCCAAGTGGGAGTTGATGCGTCTGCTTGCTGCCGAAGGCCGTATCGCGCTGATCGCTTTGATTTTATTCGGTGCGCTGGTCGAGGCCGGTAATCTGTTCCGCTGGTTCGGTTACGTTATCAAGCGCGAAGCACCGGCAGAAATAGTCGTCTGCGCATCGCACCAGGTGGTGCCGGTACTTGCTGCTGCCGCTGCCGGTTGGGCGCTGGGCTTTGTCTGGGGCGAACTCTCGGGACGCGACAATCTGCTACTTGCTCTGCCCTTGTTGTTTGCACTCGCATTTCTGCTGCTCGAATGGTTGCCGGCCTGGGTCAAGAACACTCTGGCCATCGCCGGTCTGGTCGGTTATTTCGTCCTGACCTATGCCGACTACGATCCATTGCGCTTAATCTTTGCCGTCATCTTCCTGCTTGGCGGCGCCATCACCTTGCTGGCCAGCTACGACGCGCACGGCCGGCGTATCGGCTTCTATCCGGCGGCGATGCTGATGTATGCCGGGATGGTGATGTTGATCCAGGCCAGCGAGGCGTTTGCTTTCTTTGCGGCGTGGGAATTGCTGACGGTCGGTTCGTATTTCCTGATCCTGCGCGGCAAGCAATCCGAGCCGCACGCGCTGTCTTATATCGTCTTCTCGCTCGGTGGCGCTTTCCTGATTCTCGCCGGCTTTGCCCTCGCAGGGCATGGCGAAGTGCATTTCCCCATCGAGTGGTTGAGCCGGTTGGAGGCCCCGCTGGCGCCGTGGATATTCGTCCTGCTGGCCATCGGTTTCCTGACAAAAACGGCCGCCATCGGTCTGCACATCTGGTTGCCGGGCGCGCACGCCGAGGCCGAAACCGACGTTTCGCCGATGGTTTCCGGCATCCTGCTCAAGGCCGGGCTGTATGGCTTGATTGTGCTGCTGCTGGCGATGGGCAAACAACAGATCAACGGCATCGAACTGACGCACGTCCTGCTCTGGATTGCCGCGCTGACGGCCCTGCTGGGTAATCTGATGGCGATCTTCCAGGAAGACGCCAAGCGCCTGCTGGCTTACTCGTCCATCGGTCAGATGGGCTATGCCGTATTCGGTTTGGCGCTGATGAACCACCTCGGCTGGCTGATGGCGTTGATGTTTGTGATTAACCACTACGTCTACAAAGCCATGCTCTTTCTGGCCGTCGGCGGCGTCGCCAAGCGCACCGGGACGCGAGACATGTACAAAATGGGGGGGCTGATCACGCTAATGCCGCTCTCCTTCATCGCCGTACTGATCGGTATCATTGCCGTTTCCGGCGTGCCGCCCCTGTCGGGCTTTGGTGGCCGCTGGATCTTCTACAACGCGATCATGTCTGCCGAGACCCGCCTGCCAATGATCGTTCTCTTCCTGGCCGGCCCTATCGCCTTCCTCTATCTCTTCCGCCTGATCTACGTCGTCTTCCTTGGCCAGTTGAAAGACAATCTGCGCCGCGTTAAGGAAGCACCGTTCTGGATCGTGCTGCCGCAGATGATCTATGTGGCCATTCTGATGGTGATTGCGGTCGTTCCCGGCTTAGTGCTCAGGCACGTCGATAGCTATCTCAACCGCTTCTTCCCCGAAGGGGGCTTGGGCTGGGCAAACGAAGGAATCGTCACCGAGATCAGCACCTCCTACGGTTACTGGAATCCGGTAGCGATCATGATTATTGTAGCCGTCATTTTCGGCACCTTGTTCGCCTGGCTACTGTTCGTCAATCGCAAGGCGCAAAAGGTCAAGCAGTTCAACATTGTGTTCGCCGGCGAACGTCCCTTCCGGCCGGAAACGACGCACTTTGCGTGGAACTTCTTCGCCCCGTACCGTAAGGCGCTTGGTTTTCTGGTGCTGCCCTTCGCCACACTTTTCTGGAACGGCGTCACCGATCTACTACACACCGGTGCCGATCTTGGGCGACGGTTGTACAACGGTAACGGCCAGGTTTACGCCTACCACTTCTTGCTCTTCGCCGTTGTTTTCGGTGCATTCGCTTTCCAAATGGGGGTCTAAGCATGCAGTTCGACTGGATGAAAATCCCTTATGCCTTCCTGACGCTGTTCATCGTCGTCAACTATGGCTTTCTGCTTAATGCCCTGATTCAAAAAATCGGGGCGCGTGTCGGGCGTCGTCACGGCATCCCGATCTGGCAGAACTACGTGGACATGATTAAGAACTACAGCCTGCGCAGCTCAATCACGCATGGGGTGATGTTCTACCTCGGCCCGGTATTCCGCCTTTCGGGTGGCGTTGGTCTGCTCCTTTTTGTGCCGTCGATTTACGGCTCTTACATGTTTTCCAACCTGTCGTTTGCCGGCGATTTGATCCTCGCGCTGTATTTCGTCTTCTTCGGCACCTTGGGCATGGCGCTCGGAGCCGGCGAAAGCGGTCATCCGCATGCTGCCATCGGCATCACACGCGGTTTGTCGCAGATGACGGCGGCTGAACTGCCCTTGGCGCTGGCGGTGTTCTCGGTAGCCTTGCAGTACCAGACACTTTCGGTGACCGAGATCGTCGCTGCGCAGCAGGGTGGCTTCTTGCACTGGACGTTGTTTACCAATCCGCTGGCGGTGGCCGCTGCGATGCTCTCCTTTCTGGGTTCGATGATGCGTCCGCCGTTTGATGTGGTGCTCGCGCCGCAGGAAATCCCGATTGGCCCACCCACGGAGTATCACTCGTCTTACCTGGCGTTGATGCAAACCAACCGGGCGATTTTCCCGATTGCCAAAATCGTCATCTACATGAATCTGTTTTTCGGTGGGGCAACGGACTGGCCGACCTTCTTCTTCAAGGTCTTCGTGATTTACCTGTGGTCGGCTTTTGTCGGCGTCGTCTTTCCGCGCTTTCGCGTTGAACAATCGATACGCTGGTTCTTGGTCTGGGCTGTGCCGCTGGGCATCCTTTCCATCGTGATGGTCTAAGCGGAATGATGGTCTAAGCAGAATATGAATATGAAAACCGAACTACTGAAACGTATGGTGAAAGGCCCGGACGGCCTGGAATTCGAGATTGAGCCGCTACGCGACTACTACTGCGAAGCGCCACCGACAGTGATGCCTGCTGCCTACGGCAAGATCGTCGAGGATCTGTTCAACTGGGCGCGCTCCGAGTCGATCTGGATTCTTGGTTTTGGCACTGGCTGTGGCGCCATCGAAATGCGGCCGCTGATGACGCCGCGCTTCGACGCTTACCGCTATGGTGTGCAATGGCGGCCGACACCGCGCCAGGCCAATCTTTTCGTCATTTCAGGTTATTTGTCGACCAAAACCCTCAAGCGCGTGATCCGTTCCTACGAGCAAATGCAGAATCCCAAGTACGTTATCGGCCTTGGTTCCTGCACGATCAACGGTGGCATGTATTGGGATTCCTACAACACCATCAAGCGACTTGACGACTACCTGCCGGTAGATCTCTACATCGCCGGCTGCATGCCGCGCCCCGAGGCGCTGCTGGCCGGATTCATGGACCTGAAGAAGCTGATCCGCGCCGGCAAGGGCGAAGGCGCCAACCTCTACGCGGAAAACTTCGAATGGTACAAGGCCAACCAGAAACGGGTGATTCACGACTGGGACATGCCGGATTACAACTGGTAACGATGATGCACGCACTCCACACAAGACTGAAAGCACTCTTCCCGCTCGGTGAATTCACTGAACAGCGGGCCAATCTCTCTTTCGTCACTCTGCCGGCATCGCATCTGCGGCCGACGCTGCTGCACCTGCGCGACCGGGAAGGCTTCACGCATCTCGTCTTGCTAACGGCGGTCGATTGGCTGGAAGACGGGCAATTCCAACTGACCTATCTGCTTTCCAACCGTGCGCAGCGCTGCGATATCGGCCTGCGCGTGATGATAGGGCGTGAAAGCGCGACGATGGAAAGCATTCACGACATCTGGCCGACGGCGGCCACCTACCAGCGCGAACTGCGCGAAATGTTTGGCATCGATTTTCCCGGCAGCCCACGCCTGCACGAGGACTTTATCCTCGAAGGCTGGAACGACATTCCGCCTTATCGGCGCGACTTCGATACGCTGAAGTACGCCGAGGAAAGCTATAGACAACGGCCCGGTCGTGAAACCCACGACCCGGCTACCCACATGAAGCAGCAACTTTATCCGGACGGGCGCTGAAATGGCTTTATTTACCCCCGACCGTAGCCAGTACCCGGCCAAAAAGGCCGATGGCACACTCGATATCGACCTCACCTCCGGCAAGTACCTCAAGCTCTGGCAAGGCCCGAACCATCCAGGTATCACCGGCAACATGTCGGTGGAACTCACCGTCTGCGGCGATGAAGTGGTGGAGGGCAAGACCCACGTTGGCTATTTGCACCGGGGTTTTGAGAAGCTGATGGAACGGCGTACCTTCATTCAGTGCTTCCCCATCGTCTGTCGCATCTGCGTGCCCGAACCGGATTTCAACGAATACTGCTATGCGGCGGCGGTCGAGGAACTGGCGGGTATCGAGGTGCCGGAGCGCGCCCACTGGATACGCGCCCTGATCCTCGAAATGGGCCGTCTCAACAGCTACATGATGTACCTCGGTGGTCAGGCCGGCGCGCTCGGTCAGGGCGTCATCGGCCAATGGACGACCTATGTACGGGATTTGATGCTTGACCGCTTCGAGGAGCTGACCGGGGCGCGCATTTATCACATGTTTATCCTCCCCGGCGGCGTGCGCGACGGCTTGCCGGAAGGCTTCGAGCGGCGCATGGAAGAAACGCTGTGCGAAGTCGAACGAACGCTGAAGGATGTGTACGAAGTCATGTTCTGCAACGCGGTGTTCAAGAAACGCACGGTCGGCGTCGGTGTCATCGATCTGGCCTGGCTGGATGAATACGGCGTCACCGGCCCGAACGCGCGCGCGGCCGGTGTGGCCAAGGACGTGCGCAAGGATCAGCCTTATCTGGTCTATTCCGAACTCGATTTCGAGCCTGTGATCGGCCACGATTCGGACATTTACACGCGCGCCGACGTGCGTCGCCGCGATGTACAGGTCTGTGTCGACCTGATTCGTCAGATCCTCGCCAAGATGCCGAAAGACGGTCCGTTGATGGCGAAAACGCCGAACGTGCTGCACTGGAAAATACCGCGCGGCGAAACCTATATCCGTGGCGAATGCTCACGCGGCGAATACGGCTACTACCTCGTCACCGACGGCAGCGGCTATCCGCGCCGCGTCAACGTGCGCGGCCCGTCCTATACCCACGCCATGACGCTGCTAGAGCGGATGATCGTGAATCTCAATATTTCCGATGTTGCGGCACTGATGGTGTCGCTGCACACTTATCCGCCCGAGATCGAGCGATAACAATGACCATACGCGACGTACTCTCACCTTTTACCGCGTGGAAAAATCTGTTCCGCGACCCGGTCACCATCCGCGATCCGCTCAACGACCGGCCCGGCGCACCGCGCTATCGTGGTTTCCACCAGAATGACGCCGAGAAATGTATCGGCTGCGGCACCTGCGAAGCCATTTGCCAGAACGGCGCCATCGACATGGTGCCGGTGGTCGGTATTCCCGCCAAGCAAGGCGACTCCGGCCTGCGCCCGCGCATTGACTATGGTCGCTGTTGCTGGTGCGCGCTCTGCGTCGATGTCTGCATGACCCGCTCGCTGACCATGTCCAATGCCTACACCTGGGTGGAGAGCGATCCCGACGCTTTCCGTTTCACCCCTGGCGTAGACCATAAAGACTGGGACAACGCCGAACTCGGCTACCGCCGCCCGGAAGAACACCGCCTGATGGCCGAAACCCGCGTGCACATGGGCGAGATGGAGCCGGAAACACGCCTGACCTCCTTTGCCGAAATCGTCGACGGCTACGGCATCGAACAGGCGCGGCTTGAAGCCGACCGCTGTGTTTCCTGCGGTTTGTGCATCGCCACCTGCCCGACGCACATGTCCATTCCCGATTACATTGCCGCCGTGCGCGACGGCGACTACGAACGCGGCGTCAGGCTGCTTTACGAAACCAACCCCTTCTCCGGCATTTGCGGTCGGGTATGCACGCACAAGTGCGAGACGACCTGCGCCGCCCGCCACGAAGGCGATCCCATTGCCATCCGCTGGCTTAAACGCCACATCATGGATCAGGTGACGCCAGAGCAATGTCGCGCCATCATCGGTGGTCCCGGTCCGGCGACGGGCAAGAAAGTCGCCATCGTGGGCGCCGGCCCAGCCGGCCTCACTGCGGCCTTCGACCTGGCCAGACTCGGCCATCGTGTCACGGTCTTCGAAGCTCTCGATCAGGCCGGAGGCATGACGCGCTGGGGCATCCCCGAATACCGCCTGCCCTACGACGTCATCGACCAAGATGTGGAGATGATCCGTTCGGTCGGCGTCGATATTCGCTACAACGTGCGCATCGGTCAGGACATTACACTCGATGCGTTACACCAGCAGCACGACGCCGTATTGCTCGCCCTCGGCCTGCAACTCGGTCGTTCGACGCGCATCCCCGGCAGCGATCACGCCGACGTGCGCAAGGCTGTCGACCTGCTACGGCAGGCTACGGCCTACGAAGATTTCGGCACGCCGCGTCAAGCGGTCGTGATTGGCGGCGGCAACGTGGCGATGGACATTGCCCGCACGCTGGCTCGTCTGCAAAAGAAGGCTTACGGCCAAGTTCAGGTCACGCTGACGGCGCTCGAAGATCGTGCCCACTTTCTGGCTGACCCGGAAGAAATCAAGGAAGCTGGCGAGGAAGGTGTGCTCATCCTCGACGCACGCGGTCCGCAACAGGTGCTCATCGAGAACGGCCAGGTCGCCGGCCTCAAAACCTGGCGCGTCAAAGCCATTTTCGACGAACAAGGTCGTTTTGCACCAACTTACGACGAAGCGGACGAACAAATCCACGCCGCTAGCATGGTCGTCGAAGCTATCGGTCAAGCAACCGACACGGCCTTGCTCGGCGACGCGCTGACCGAACAACTCGCCTGGGCGCGCGGGCGTTTGCAAGTCGATGCAGGCGGTCGCAGCAGCGAAGCCTGGTTGTGGGCCGCTGGCGATATGGTGCGCGGCCCGGACGTTGTCACCGCCGTTGCCGACGGTCACCGCGTTGCCGCCAGTATTCACGCCGCACTCAACGTAGCTTGATAGCTTGATTCCACAGGAGAAAGCAGCATGAGCGAAGGCAGCCACGGTATGGACGTATTGCGCGGCAAGACAACGCTGCGCGAAATTCTCGAAGTCGCCACCGGATTCGAAGCCAGCGCCCGCGACTTTTACACCGATCTGATCCCCAAAGTCAGCAAACGCATTCGTTATCTGGTCGAAGAGTTCGCCGCCGAAGAACAGAATCACTACGACTTGTTCAGTGCGTTAGCGCAGCGTGACGACTTGGCGGAACAGGTCAAGATCGAAATCGAACGCACCGCCAGCGACAGCAAATTTTCCGATTGTCTGCATCTACCCGACCTCGGCGCACAACCGGACGATCAAAGCGTTCTGCAATACGCCATGGGCCGCGAGCATGCCGCCATGTCGCACTACCGCGAACTGGCCGAAACGACGCCGGCTGGCCCCATTCACGATTTATTCCAGTACCTCGCCAGCGAAGAAACCAAGCACAAGCTGGAACTGGAAAAGCTCTATTACGAAACCGTGCATCGCGGCGGCGGCGTTTAACAGATAGACCTGCAACAGACAAATCTGCGCGGTTTTTACAGCGGTCGTCCATGAGCGATGCCTGAAGACCCGCATGGATAAACGATCTCCAGGGGGGCAGGCTGAAGAGTGGCGTGTTTACTGGCTATCCGGGCAGGCCCTCTGGAGAGCCAGCATTGGCGCGGCTTGCAGGGTAACCGGCAGGATCAGGTGCTAACGTTCAGCTTGGCCAAGTGATCCCGGATCTCGGCATACAGGTGGTCGACGCCGTCGGCGAGTGCGAGGGCATGCAGCGGCGTATCCGTTGCGCGTAACTCCTCCTCAGTGTGGGTATTCCCCTGCAGGAATGTGTGCAGCAAGCGCGATACAAATGCCGGATTATTGAAACGCGTATTAATCGTCTCCCAATTGAGTAAGCGATAGCGGGCATTCTCCGCTAACGCGGCTGCCGACCGTTCTGTGCCGTAGTCGAGCAAGTCGGTGATGTGGCGGTAGAGAAGGCGTCCGTAATTCGTGGCTGACATTGCAGCCCCCCATCCAGGCACTGAAAAAAACAGCCGGAAAAAACAGAAGCCACACGTCGAGTAGTGCTGCGCAAGGTTATGGCATTACGATTGTTTGGTGCGTGGTAGTTATGGTGCTCTGTTGCTGGCTTGCCAACAGCAAGACACAAATCGCACATATTTTGCACCGACGTGGTGCAAAACGTCTTTTGTGTGCGCCACAAAAGTGCTGCTCTTGGTGATACTCCTTACATGGAAAAATCAAGTCCATGATTTGCATCAATAAAAAACCTGGCACGGCTTCTGCTAAGTAATCCTCGTCACTCTTTTTTCTTGACTAAACGAGGAGCTTTTCCATGAACAAAACTATCATCTCCAGCCTTTTGCTTGCGGCCTTTGCCGCTCCGGTTATGGCGCAAACGGCAGCCCCCGCTGCGGTCGAGGCCGCTCCGGCCAG
>CAXNNH010000028.1:0-10488 GCA_964203325.1 Burkholderiales bacterium
TTCGCCGTCACTTCAACAAGGTCGTCCAGGGTCGGCGCGGCGCAGTTGGTCAGTAGTCGCCACTCGACGGGCTTGACGCCGTCGGGCGCGCCAGTTTCCTTGGCTATCAAGCAGGTCACCGACAGGCGGCCGCCTTGGCCGTCAGCCAGGCTGACGGGCGGAGCCTCCTAACCCGTGAGCGCGCTGCATCAGTTCGGCAATACCGGCTTCCCGGTCGGCCACATAAACGAGCCGAGTACCCTGCAGGGTCAGCGCTGTTTCGGCCATGCGCTCGTACTCTTGCGTCCAGCGCAGACTTTCCCGGGACCCCGGGCGCGTGCCGTCACTGGCTTTCTTTTCGCGCGCCCACATCCTTGCATCGGTGACACTCAAGAGTTCGCGTTCCGGCGTCACGACATAGGTGGGATGCAGGTGGCCGCGCTGTGCCTCGTAGGAGAGCGGACCAAGGCCAGCATACCCTACCCCTTGAAGTCCAGTTCGGTGCTGTCTTGCAGGCAAAGAACGACCGGGTGTTGCCGCATCCTGGCTTTCGTTTGGGCGATGTGCGGATCGAGGATGTCTTACCACCCCAGCGAGCGCTTGTCGTCGCTGGCTTGATCGAAAAACCGATAAGCCGATTGCGTCTCTGCCCAGTCAAGGCATGCACCAGGAAGGCAGGCCGTCGGTTTGTCGGCAAATCTCGCCGCCCGTTTGATCAACCGACGGTTCAACCGGTCGTCCCCCAGTTCCGCTCCAGAAAATTCTTACGCAGCCCAAGCCGTCATCGCCATCGAAGGCAAAACGGCCTGCGGTTTGAAGGACGGACAGAACACGGCTCTGCATACGGTCACTGCCTATGCGACGGCCAGCGGACTGTGTTGGTGTCAGGAGGGAATCCGGGGCAAGGGGAACGCAATTCCCGCCATCCAGGTGCTCAGGTGCTGCTTGACACCTTCTATCTGAAAGGCTGTATCGTTACCCTCGATGCGATGGGCGGCCAGACCGAGATTGCTCAGAACATCGTGGATCGTGGCGGAGATTATTTGTTGGCGGTAAAGGATAACCAGCCGAAGCGGGCCGATGCCCTGCAGGAGTTCTTCGTCGAGAAAACCGCCTGCGGGGTCGGCAAACTTCCGGTCAGTCAGTTCTCGACCGTCGAGAAAGATCTGGGCCGCATCGAAACCCGGCAAGCCATGTGGGTCAGCGATCTATCCTGGATGGACAAGCCGATCCGGCCGCACTGGCCCACGCTGGCCGGGGTCGGCCTGATCAAACAGCGGCGTGAAATCAAAGGCGCCATTTCGACCGAGCACGCTATCTACATCGGCACGAGAGGTCGGCCTACTACCTTCGGGGTAAATGCGATTGCCCTGAAGCTACTTGATACCAAGCCGCTCTCGTGCGAAGATTGCTTATTGTTATCAGTTTCGCGTTTCGACGCTTGTTCGAAAAGTCAGAGTGTACTTCTGGCTTTTTTTGTTTTTTTGGATTTAAAAATGCCGGTCATTACTCTGCCAGATGGTTCTCAAAGGAAATTTTCTCAGCCGGTAACGATTGCCGAGGTCGCTCAAAGCATTGGTGCCGGTTTGGCGCGCGCGGCCTTGGCGGGCAAGGTAGACGGCCAACTGGTTGATACTTCGTTTCGCATCGAAGCCGATGCACAATTGGGGATCGTGACCGAAAAGGATGCCGAGGGTGTCGATATCATCCGCCATTCAACCGCACATCTTTTGGCTTTTGCCGTCAAGGATTTGTTTCCCGATGCGCAGGTGACGATAGGGCCGACCATCGAAAACGGCTTCTATTACGACTTCGCTTACAAGCGCCCGTTTACGCCTGAGGATTTAGTGGCCATTGAGAAGCGTATGGGCGAGATCGCCAAACGCGATCTGCCGATTTCGCGCGAAGTGTGGTTGCGCAACGACGCCATCGAATTTTTCAAATCGATCGGCGAGCACTATAAGGCCGAACTAATTGAGACGATTCCTGTGGGCGAAGCTGTCTCTTTGTATCGTGAGGGTGAATTCGTCGATCTTTGCCGTGGGCCGCACGTACCGTCGACCGGTAAGCTAAAGATTTTCAAGCTTATGAAGCTGGCCGGCTCCTACTGGCGCGGCGACCACCGCAATGCGCAGTTGCAGCGTGTGTACGGTACCGCTTGGGCGAAAAAGGAAGATCAGGACGCTTACCTGCACATGCTGGAAGAGGCAGAGAAACGTGATCACCGTCGCCTCGGCAAACACTTGGATCTTTTTCATCTGCAGGACGAAGCGCCGGGTATGGTCTTCTGGCATCCCAAGGGGTGGGCAGTGTGGCAACAGGTCGAGCAGTACATGCGTCGGATCTATCAGGAGAACGGCTACCAGGAAGTAAAGTGTCCGCAGATCATTGACCGTAGCCTTTGGGAAAAATCCGGTCACTGGGAAAACTACAAAGATAATATGTTTACCACGGAGTCTGAAAAACACGACTACGCGATCAAGCCGATGAACTGTCCGGGCCATGTGCAAATCTTCAACGCCGGCCTGCGCAGCTATCGCGACTTGCCTCTGCGTTACGGTGAGTTCGGTTCCTGCCATCGCAATGAACCGTCTGGGGCGTTGCACGGCATCATGCGTGTTCGCGGTTTTACGCAGGACGACGGGCATATTTTCTGTACTGAAGAGCAGATTCAGTCTGAAGTCACAGCCTTTAACGATTTGGTGCGTGAGGTATATGCCGACTTCGGCTTTCACGATGTTGCAGTAAAGCTGGCGCTGCGTCCAGAAAAGCGCGTTGGTTCCGATAGTGTCTGGGACAAGGCAGAATTCGCTCTGCGCGAAGCACTCAAGGCATCAAAATTGGCTTGGGAAGAATTACCCGGTGAAGGCGCTTTTTACGGGCCGAAGATCGAATTTCATATTAAAGATGCGATCGGTCGTTCGTGGCAATGCGGCACGATGCAGGTCGACTTCTCGATGCCCCAGCGCCTAGATGCTGAGTTCGTTGGCGACGACAATACACGGCATACGCCGGTGATGTTGCATCGGGCGATCCTGGGTTCGCTGGAGCGTTTTATCGGCATTCTCATTGAAAATTGGTCGGGAGCGTTGCCGCTATGGCTCGCGCCGGTACAGGCGATTGTGCTAAATATCTCGGAAAAGCAGATCGACTACGCGGAAAAAGTTGTAAAAATACTACGCACGAAGGGCTTACGCGTCGAGTCGGATTTGCGTAACGAGAAAATCACCTATAAAATACGCGAACATAGCTTAAATAAGCTGCCGTATCAGATCGTTGTTGGCGATAAGGAAATGGCGGCTGATCTGGTGGCCGTGCGTACACGCGGTGGTCAGGATCTTGGACAAATGTCCCTTGAGATGCTGATTGAGCGACTTCTCGGTGAAGTCGCCGCTCATAGCGGCACGGTCTAATTTTAGTCAGAACAAGGAGTGGAACCATCGCACTGCAAAAAGCGCAACGCGTAAACGAAGAGATCAATGCACCGGAAATTCGTCTGGTAGGTGTTGATGGCGAACCACTTGGTATTGTAAGTGTAAGAACTGCTCTGCAGTTGGCTGAAGAGGTCGGGGTCGATCTGGTCGAGATTGCCCCGATGGCTCAGCCGCCAGTCTGCCGCATCATGGACTTTGGGAAATTCAAGTACCAAGAACAAAAGCGGCAGCACGAGCAAAAACTCAAGCAGAAGCAGGTTCAGGTCAAGGAAGTAAAATTTCGTCCTGGTACCGACGAAAATGACTACCAGATCAAACTGCGCAATATGACGCGATTTCTTGAGGAAGATGACAAAGTTAAGGTTACTTTGCGCTTTAGGGGGCGGGAAATGGCTCACCAAGAAATTGGTATGCGGCAAATTGAGCGCATCAAGACGGATCTTGAGCCTTTTGCATTAGTTGAACAAATGCCAAAAATGGAAGGCCGTCAGATGGTTATGATTTTGACGCCACACAAGAAAAAATAATTCGATACTTGTCGTAGAAGTTATTGCAGTACCCACAAGTGGTAACAGGTTAAAAGCACTCTCGTCGGGAGACACCTGTCCCATGTTTATAAATAGGAGCATTCAATGCCCAAAATGAAGACCAAGAGTGGCGCCAAAAAGCGTTTCAAGGTCAGCGCAAGTGGCCGCATCAAACGTGGACAAGCTTTTAAACGGCACATCCTGACCAAGAAAACCACTAAAGCCAAGCGTCAGTTGCGTGGCATGACCGGAGTGCATGACTCCGACAAGGCCATGGTTCGTTCCATGATGCCTTACGCTTAAGGAGAAAAAGATGCCCCGAGTTAAACGTGGTGTAACGGCGCGCGCGCGCCACAAGAAAGTCCTTGCACTGGCCAAGGGTTATCGCGGCCGGCGCAAAAATGTATATCGCATAGCCAAGCAGGCGGTAATGAAAGCGGGGCAATATGCCTACCGTGACCGTCGCCAAAGGAAGCGTCAGTTCCGTGCTTTGTGGATTGCCCGTATCAATGCGGCAGCGCGTGAACTTGGTCTAAAGTACAGCACTTTTATGAATGGTCTGAAGAAGGCGCAGATCGAAGTTGACCGTAAGGTTTTAGCCGACCTAGCCGTATTCGACAAGCCCGCGTTTGCTGCTCTGGCTATTCAGGCAAAAGCCCAGCTTGGCGTCTAAGCTGAACGAATGACAGAAAAGGGAGGCTTTGCGCCTCCTTTTTTTTCGCTGAAGTATCATTAAAGAACCCATGCAGAACCTCGATCAAATTGCCCAAGAAGCTTCAACGGCCTTTGCTGCGACTGACGATCCCGATGTCCTTGAGCAAGTCAAGGCACATTACCTCGGGAAAGGTGGCCTGATTACCAATCTGCTCAAAGAAATGGCGAAGTTGTCGTCCAATGAGCGTAAAGCAGCGGGTGCTGCTATTAACCGGGTCAAGGATGCAGTAGAGTCGGCACTCAACAGCCGTCGCGAGGCAATAAAGCGCACAGCACTGGAAAATCGACTATCAGAAGAAGCGCTTGATGTTACGTTGCCAGGTCGTGGCGAAGTGCGCGGCAGCTTGCATCCCGTAACAAGATCGCTGGAGCGTATTGAAGCTCTATTTCGATCCATTGGTTTTGAAGTTGCAGACGGCCCCGAGATTGAAGAGGACTTTCAAAATTTTACAGCGTTAAATACGCCGGAGGATCATCCTGCACGTTCGATGCACGACACGTTTTATCTGCAAGATGAGTCTGGTAACGTTGCCAAAGGAATTTTATTACGCACGCACACCAGTCCAATCCAGGTTCGCTACATGCAAGCACATGTCGCGAAATACGCACACCTTAAAACAATGCCGGAAATCCGCGTCATTGCACCAGGACGTGTCTACCGCGTCGATTCCGACGCTACACATTCACCAATGTTCCATCAAGTCGAAGGATTGTGGATAGGAGAATGCGTAAGTTTTGCAGATCTCAAGGGGGTAGTGGCAGATTTTTTGCGCAGATTCTTCGAAAGCGACGATCTACAAGTTCGCTTCCGCCCATCTTTCTTTCCGTTTACTGAGCCATCAGCCGAAATTGACGTTGCTTTCATGAGCGGGACACTCAAGGGGCGTTGGCTGGAAATTGCTGGCTGTGGCATGGTACACCCAAATGTGTTGCGCCATGTTGGAATCGATCCTGAGAAATACATCGGCTTTGCCTTTGGGATGGGGCCTGATCGTCTGACTATGCTGCGCTATGGTGTTAATGATTTGCGCTTGTTCTTTGATGGCGATCTGCGTTTCTTGCGTCAATTTGTTTGACGACGTAGTTTGGATTCGTATTTTTGATGACGTATTTTTGATTACATTCACCCATGAAATTTTCTGAATCCTGGCTTCGCAGCTTCGTTGCCCCGAGTTGTTCCGCAGATGAACTCTCACATCTTCTAACTATGGCAGGTCTGGAAGTTGAAGAGGAGGAGACGGTTGCGCCTCCTTTCACCAGTGTGGTTGTCGGGCATGTGCTCGAAGTAAGCAAGCACCCTGATGCTGATCGTCTGAATATTTGTCGCGTCGATATCGGTGCTGGCGACGTGAAGCAGATTGTCTGCGGAGCGCCAAATGTAGCGCCCGGTCTCAAAGTGCCATGTGCTCTGCCGGGAGCAGAACTGCCCGGGGATTTTAAAATCAGGGTTGCTAAGGTGCGCGGCATAGAATCCTCGGGAATGCTTTGTTCTGCTAAAGAACTCGGTATAGCTGAAGATGCTTCTGGGCTGTTGGTGCTCCAGGCCGATGCGCCGGTGGGAGAAAACCTACGTAACTACCTTGATCTTGATGATCGACTACTGACCCTTAAACTCACCCCGAATCGCGCAGATTGCCTTTCGATGACAGGAGTTGCGCGTGAAGTGGCTGCGCTCACAGGGGATCCAGTCTGCTATGTAGAAATAGCCAGTGCCCCAGTGACGATTAGCGCGTTACGCAAAGTTGTTCTTGACGCGCCGGAAGCCTGTCCTCGCTATTGTGGTCGCATCATCACGGGGGTCAATGCCCGAGCTAATTCTCCGGAATGGATGAAGCGACGTCTTGAGCGTAGCGGTATTCGCCCAATCTCGGCGCTGGTCGACATTACAAACTACGTTATGCTCGAACTGGGTCAGCCTTTGCACGCCTTTGATAATGCAAAACTCAAAGGGACCATTCATGCCCGTATGGCGCTTAGTGGCGAAAAATTGCTTCTTCTCAACGGGCAGGCACTGGAATTAAAGGAAAACGTTCTACTGATTGCTGATGAAGAAGGTCCTGTGGCAATGGCGGGCATCATGGGCGGCGAAGGCAGTGGTATTACGCTCGAAACCAGTGATCTTTTTCTTGAATCGGCATTTTTTGCACCGCAAGCAATTGCTGGTCGCGCCCGTCACTACGGTTTTGTGTCCGATGCGTCACATCGTTTTGAGCGAGGCGTCGATTTCAGCGGCACACTCCATGCACTGGAACGTGCAACACAACTCGTACTCGACATTTGTGGCGGGCAAGCCGGTCCAGTTAGCGAAGCACTGGCGACGCTACCTCAGCGCCAAGTCGTCAGGCTCCGTACCACACGTGTTGCCAAGGTGCTCGGGTTTGTGTTTTCACCGGAGTACATCGGCGACCTGTTTTCACGTCTCGGCATCTCTTTTACGCGCGAGGGCAATGATTTTCTTGTTACCCCGCCGAGTTATCGTTTCGATATCGAAATTGAGGAAGATCTGATTGAGGAAGTCATTCGCCTGCACGGCTACGACAACATCCCATCAACAGTACCTCGTGCTGCCTTATCAATGTTGCCTCAGCCCGAGGATACTCGTACGCTATCAAACATTCGCCAGATTTTGACCGACTGCGGTTTTCAGGAAGTGATCAATTTCGCTTTCGTCGAAGAAAACTGGGAAACTCATTTTGCTGGAAATGTTAATCCAATTCGCCTAGCAAACCCCATTGCTAGCCAGATGAGCGTGATGCGATCGACGCTTATTGCGGGTCTTGTCGCCAACGTTTCTACAAATCTTAAACGCAAGCAGAGCCGTATCCGAGTCTTTGAAACAGGTCGTTGTTTTTCCCGTGATACACAGGGATCTCCTGTTGCAGGTTTCCACCAACCATGGAAGTTAGCGGCTCTTGCATATGGAAATGTATTTCCCGAACAATGGGGTGTTGTGGCACGAAATGTAGATTTCTATGATGTGAAGGCGGACTTGGAACTGTTGCTGGCACCCACCGTAGTGCAGTTCGAAAATGCTATGCATCCTGCTTTACATCCGGGCCGTTGTGCGCTAGTACGCGTTAATAGTCAGGCCATTGGGTTTGTCGGAGAGCTTCACCCAGAGTGGGTACAGAAATACGAACTTCCCCTTGCTCCTGTAGTCTTTGAGATTGAGCTTTCAGCACTGATGCATACTCGATTGCCGCAGTACTCCGAAGTATCACGACAACCGCCTGCTATCCGCGACTTATCAATCATTGTCGAGCAAAAAATAGAACTAAAAGATATTTTTGATGGCATGCAGATCAATCGTCCTAGTATTATTCGAGACATTCGATTGTTCGATGTTTACGCAGGAACTGGTGTAGAAGCAGGAAGAAAAAGCCTTGCGTTTCGTATAGTTATGCAAGATGCTCAAAAAACTTTGCAGGATACCGAGGTCGATGCAGCAATGAACGAACTAGTAAGCTACTTAAAAAAAGCTTTTTCGGCTGAACTGCGCGTTTGACGAGAGCAACAAGCAACAAATATCCCTGCCAAAGCAAAATTTGCGGAGCTGTTGTTTAAAAACTTCGTGCGATGGCCCTGCGTTCCTTTCCAGGTCAGGGCCGGGCTACGTGACATCTGTTATTAGACGGATGAGACGGTATTCGCGGCCTCCGTCGGTGCGTTTTCAGCCAGCGCCGCATCGCCCAACTCGGCAAAGAGGGCCAGCGTTTTGTCGGCTTCGTCAGCATCGAGCCGGGTGAGTGCATAGCCGACATGCACAATCACATAATCGCCGACAGCGACGCCCTCGACGAGCGCCAACGAAATTTCCTTGCGCATACCAGAGACATCGATGATCGCCTGTTCATCGGGCAGCAGCTCGACGATACGGCAAGGTAGGGCCAAACACATGATTACGACTCCTTTGCGTGCGCTAAATAGTGGTGGGCAATCCAGGCTTGGCCGAGCGACAGTCCGCCATCGTTCGGCGGCATACGACGCGCTTCGAGCAGAGACATGCCGTAGGCGCCGAGGCGAGTACGCAGCCCGCGCGCGAGAATCTGGTTGAGGAAACAGCCACCGCTGGCCACAACCGTACCGTGCGCGGGGGCCAGGGTCTGCACCCAGTCGGCCAGTGCAGCAACCAGCGTCGCGTGAAAAATAGCTGCGCCGCGTTCGGCATTTTTCTCGTCGGCCAGCACAGACAAGAGAGGGAGCAGACTCAGGCAACCGTGTTCGATTTTCCATCCATGATCGAGCGGCAAGACATCGCCGTAACGTTCGGCCAGGCCTTCGAGCAACATCGCGGCCTGCCCTTCGTAAGCCATGACCGGCTTGATGCCCAACAAACCAACAGCGGCATCGAAAACCCGTCCGAGGCTGGACGTTTCCGGGCAATGAACGTGGCTAGCCAACATCTGACCGACAGCCGCTGCTGCTGGTTGGCCGTTGAAACGCGGGGCTATTTCGTGCCCGCGTCCGAGTTGATGCAGCACTGATGCCGCCATGCGCCAAGGCTCACGGGCCGCTCGGTCGCCGCCCGGCAGGGCGAGCTGTGCCAGATGGCCGATCCGCTCAAAGTTCTCCGCCGCAACGCGCAACAACTCGCCGCCCCAAGCCCCGCCGTCGGTGCCTAACCCAACACCATCGAGCACCAGTGCCATGACCGGTTCTGCCACGCCGTGGTCAGCGAGAACGGTCGCCACATGGGCATGATGATGTTGCACACCGAGCAGCGGCAAGCCGCGCTGGTGGGCAAAGTCGGCAGCGAAGCGCGTCGAGTGAAAATCGGGGTGTAGATCGTGGGCGACGATGACGGGCTTAACGGCGAGCAACTTCAACAAGTGACTGATCGATTCCTCAAAGAAGTGGCAGGCGGCGGCGTTATCGAGGTCGCCGATATGTTGCGAAACGAAAGCCTCGTCGCCACGCGTAACGCATACCGTGTTTTTGAACCAGCCGCCCACGGCGAGCACGGCGGGACCAGCGTGCGGTAACTTGATCGAGCGCGGCGTACAACCGCGTCCGCGCCGGATGAATTGCTGCCCCGCCGGCGTGGAACGAACGACGCTATCGTCGCAACGTGTGACGATCTCGCGGTCATGCAACAAAAAAGCATCGGCGATACCCGACAGGCGCAACAAAGCCTCGCTATTGCCGATCACCAGCGGCTCGCCGCCGGGGTTGGCGCTACTCATCACCAGCGCGAGTTCCTGCCGTGTTTCCAGCCAGTCCAGCCCGGAGGGCCGCCCGGCCGCTTCGTGAAACAGCAGATAGTGCACCGGCGTATACGGCAGCATCACGCCGAGCCAAGCCAGACCCGGCGCCACGCCTGGCAGCATTTCATCGCAGGTACGGCGTTTTTTGAGCAACAGCGCTGGCCGTTCGGGCAGATTGAGCAAGCCCGGCTCACCAACACCCATTTGCACAAAGGAGGCCGCCGATGCGGCGTTGGCCAACATGATGGCCAGAGGTTTTTCCTCGCGCTGCTTGCGGTCGCGCAAGAGAGCAACGGCCACCCCGTTACGCGCATCGCAGACCAGATGAAAACCGCCTAGCCCTTTGATGGCCAGAATTTTTCCCTGGCGCAGCAATTCCAGAGCCGTGACGATCGGATCGCCGGCTAAGGCCAATCCTTCAGCGTCGAGCAGCGTCAGTTGCGGCCCGCACTTCGGGCAGCAATTGGCTTCGGCATGAAAACGCCGGTCGGCCGGCTGCTTGTATTCGCCCAGACATTTGGCGCACAGGACAAAGGGTTTGAGACTGGTACGTACCCGGTCATAAGGCAGGCTACGGCTGATCGTGTAGCGCGGACCGCAATGGGTGCAGTTGGTGAACGCGTAACGCGC
>CAXNNH010000029.1:0-10416 GCA_964203325.1 Burkholderiales bacterium
GTCGCTTTCCTGAAGAGTCCGGTCGGCCAGATGTTCCACCAGTTTTTCGGTGAGAACATGCTGCGCGCCGACGTGTGCAACGCGGTCGAGGAACTCGGCCAATTGCTCGATCACACTGGGCCGGTCGCTGCTTCCGAACGCAACGCAGCGCGCATCTTCAACGCCGACCACCTCTATTTCGTCACCAACGGCACGTCAACCTCGAACAAGATCGTTTGGCACTCGACCGTTGCTCCCGGCGACATCGTCGTCGTCGACCGCAACTGCCACAAGTCGGTGCTGCACTCGATCATCATGACCGGTGCAGTACCGGTGTTCCTGATGCCGACGCGCAACCATTTCGGGATCATCGGCCCGATTCCAAAAGAAGAATTCCTCTGGGAAAATATTCAGAAGAAGATCGAGGCACACCCCTTTGCCAGCCAGGTCAAGGCCAAGCCGCGCGTGCTGACCATTACCCAGAGCACCTACGATGGCGTTCTCTATAACGTCGAGGAAATCAAGGAAATGCTCGACGGCAAGATCGACACCCTGCATTTCGACGAAGCCTGGCTACCGCACGCTGCATTTCACGATTTCTACGGTGATTACCACGCGATTGGTGCTGATCGTTCGCGTTGCAAGGAATCGATGATTTTCTCGACGCAATCGACACACAAGCTGCTGGCCGGACTCTCGCAAGCCTCGCAGATTTTGGTGCAGAACTCGGAGCAGCGTGAACTTGATCGCGACGTTTTTAACGAAGCGTACCTGATGCACACGTCGACTTCGCCGCAATACGCCATCATCGCCTCGTGCGACGTGGCCGCAGCGATGATGGAGGCGCCCGGCGGCCCGGCACTGGTCGAGGAGTCGATTACCGAAGCACTGGACTTTCGCCGCGCCATGCGCAAAGTCGACGAGGAGTGGGGCGTCGACTGGTGGTTCAAGGTCTGGGGGCCGGACGATCTGTCGGAAGAAGGCATCGAGGAACGCGAAGCGTGGATGCTTAAACCGGGTGAGCGCTGGCACGGCTTCGGCATGTTGGCCGAGGGTTTCAACATGCTCGACCCGATCAAGGCGACGGTGATTACGCCGGGCCTCGATGTGGACGGCGACTTCGCCGAATGGGGCATCCCGGCCGGCATCGTCACCAAATATCTGGCCGAGCATGGCGTGATCGTCGAAAAGTGCGGCCTCTACTCGTTCTTCATCATGTTCACCATCGGCATCACCAAGGGCCGCTGGAATACGATGGTCACTGAGTTGCAGCAGTTCAAGGACGATTACGACAAGAATCAGCCACTATGGAAGGTACTGCCGGAATTTGTCAGCAAGCACCCGCGCTACGAGCGCATGGGTTTGAAGGATTTGTGCAACCAGATCCACGGTATTTACGCGGCCAACGACGTGGCGCGCCTGACCACTGAAATGTATCTGTCGAACATGGAACCGGCGATGAAACCGACCGACGCCTTCGCCCGCATGGCGCACCGCGATATCGACCGCGTGCCGATCGACGACCTCGAAGGGCGTATCACCAGCATTCTGCTGACACCTTATCCGCCAGGCATTCCGTTGCTGATTCCCGGCGAGCGCTTCAACGGCACCATCGTCCGCTACCTCAAATTCGCGCGCGACTTTAACGAAAAGTTTCCCGGCTTCGAAACCGACATTCACGGACTGGTCAAGCAAGTTATTGAGGGCAAAGCGATTTACTACGTGGACTGCGTGCGCTGAACTTGTTTATTTCGGCGCTCCGGGGCGACAACGCGCTGCCGCGCGTTTGATTTGGACAGCAAACTGAGGGAGATGCTTGGAGAGGGGGGCTGGAGACCCGCATGGATAAACGATCTCCAGCCTATGTGCCTGAAGAGTGGCGTCTTTATTGGCTCTCCGGGCAGGTGCTCTGTAGAACAAGCAATGGCGCGGCTTGCAGAGGAGGGGCTGGGCGGATCATACGCTTGAGCTGTGTCGATAGAGGACGAAGGGTAGGTGCCAAAATAAAGGCGTCTCTGCTCTAAATAGGCACTGAGAAAGATCAGTCAAGCAGCAAATACGAACCATTGGCCTGCTTACTCCATACCTGCCCGGTAAAAGCGTCGGAAATCGTATCGGCATCGGTTGTCCTGCAGTCGGGCACGGTCTGCATGGTTGACTTGCCTTGAGCGGCAATGGTGACGGGCGGAGTCACGGTCACCATCCCGCTCGTCTTCAGCATATCCAGCGACGAACCCAGTTGCGCCGTCACGTCGTAACACACCTGGTAGTTGATGCTCAACGCAGCGATATTCGCCGGCGCATTTTGCATGCAGGTTTTTGTGCTGGAATAAGTGGCCGCCAGAGAATCGAGTGGATTGCTCATTCCTGGCATATTGAATGTCAAACCGCTAAATTGAGCCGACGATGAACTGTTCGTCACAAGAACGTTGATTCCCGTTGCCTGCGCCAAGGTTGCTGTGCATAAACCCTCTAGCGGGAGTGGAATGCAGCCGGTCGTTGTCACGGTAATGGTATTTCCTTCTTGCGAATAATTTTGCCCGGCCGGTGTTTTGCTGGAGCTACACGCCGACGTTGAGGCGGCAGGAGGAATGGCAAATATTTGCCTGGTAATTGACTTGGAACTACTCGACCCATTGAGCGTAAAGGACATACTGCCGGTGTTGGCATCGGTGAAAGTCAGATTCAGGGTGCCCACATCAGTCACTACTTTATTGGCCCCGTTCCATGTCGTTGTTAGTGGAGATCCCCCAATTACTGTGTACAAGGTTCCTCTACATCCATTGTCGACTATCGGGCAATTGGACGCGACATACCACTTGGCATTCCCATTGGCATCGTAGGAGTAGACTGTTGCAAACATCACGTCGTATTGCCGGGTTAGCGCGACTCCCCAACCGGATTCGCTGACGTTCCCCCAGAGTCCTGAGTAGTCTGTCGTCGGTTTTGTGCCGCCGTTCGCAAATATTTGTCGTGTGATTGTTTTTGAGCTACTCAGCCCATTGATTGTGTAGTTCATTGTGCCGGTGTTGGCGTCTGTAAAAACCAGATTCAAGATTCCCACTTCTGCTACTACTTTATTGGCACTGTTCCATGCCTCGGTTAATGAGGACACACCCTTTACAGAATACAAGGTCCCGGCACATCCATCCGCAACCACGGAACAGTTGGACGCGACATACCACACAGGATTGCCTTTGGCATCATAGGTGTACAGGGTAACGAACATCATTCCGTATTCCTGGGTGATCGCCGTTCCCCAACCGGATTCGTTCTGATTACCCCACAAGCCTGTCATCGCGGTGTTGAATGTATCAATGGAAAAGCTTGCCGATACTGCCGCCGGCGAAACTATGAAAAATAACAGTGCGAAAAAGAAATTCAGTTTGCCGCCCAAAGGCCGGGCAGCGGTTTGAGTTAATTTACTTCCGAGTAACGAATTTGCATTTTGCATTATCGACTCCCTGTGGAATATTGACGAAGGAAAATTATCTAACTACAAACTTGGCAGTCAGTCACCACGGTTCGAACGGTATAGCAGGAGCGGGTTTTCCCACGAGGGATGTGGCTGATCGCGGCAAAAACCGCTCCTCTACCTGTCTGTTTCAATGTGACTGACTATTAGACTACTAGCCCCAGTTTTTTTGCCTATTACTCTTTACTCATCTGCGCGCGATCACGTTTAGCCCCGGTGTCAATTCGGCCTCAATGATGTAGCCGAGCGCGCCGGGTGTATTTTTTACATAATTGATCACATCTACCGCACTGGCCAGCTCGGTCGGCGGTGCGCCCTTGCCGATATAGCGACGCACCGTCCAGTAAGCCGTGTATTTTTCCTCATCCTGATTGAGAAAGTCCTGGAGAAAGCGATTGCGCGTAGCTGTGCCAGGTTTCAGTCCGACCGGCGTCACACTGACGCCGGAAACCGAGGTGAATTTCCCGGTATAAACTTTCTGCACCGTCGCCGCGTCCATCTTGGGTACATTACCGTTGCCGATAACCACGATCTCATCGGCATGAACCTGGGCGCAGGCGAGGGCGCTAGAGACGGCTAGCGATATGAGTTTAAGGGTCGTGTTCATCATCACCTCCCTCAAAACACGACGTTGTAGGAAAGGGAAAAAACGTTGATCACTTGTTTGCCGGACGTGCCGCCGGGGGGCACGTCGATAAACTGCGACATGTCGCCGGTTCGGGTTTGCGCCCATTCGGCCTTGAGCTTGCTGGTCGGATTGATCCGGTAAGAAGTGCCTATCGCCCAGGTGCTTTGATCGTAGGCAATGATGCCATCGGCCCCGGCGCGTTGCGCCGCGTTGATCAGGTCGCTGCCGAAATATTTGCTGGGAAGTGTGTTGCCGTTGACCTTGTTGTACATATCACGCGTGCGGGACATGGAGACCAGTCGGGCCAGGCTGACGTAGGGCGTCCACGCCCCGATCGGCTTGAGCAGCGCCAGATAGCCTCCCTGCGAGTCCGGCCCGGCGGCCACCGGCACAACGCTGCGCACATACTCGCCCACCACCCGAAAGCCTTGACCAACCCGCATGTCGGCCGCCATGAAGTAGGCCTGAGAACGGAAGTTGTCTACACTCAGCACACCGGGGCCGGGCAGCAGATTGGCGGTCTGGTAATAACCGACACCGGGCAGGAGGTTCACATAAGGGTAACTTGTCGGCATCAACAGGTTGCCGAAAATTTTGGTGTCGATATCGTGTGCGCCGACCATGAAGATGTTGTCGTCTTGCTGGACAGTCAAAATCAGCCCGCGTGCGCTTTGCCGGGTGGATACGAAATACGCTCCTGACGACAGCAACGGCGGGACGTTGTCGCGAAAGTAATAACGGTAGGGCATTTTTGCCGAGGCCCAGTAGCCGTTGAGCGTCACTTCGCTGTCGTCGACGTTCCATGTTTTGGCGACGTAAATACCGTCTGCATCGGTGCTCGGTACCGATGCGTACACTTCTGCCGGGAGGCGGGCAAAATCGTAAGTCACCCCGACATCCAGATGTTCACTGTTCAGATACACCGGTGCGTGCAAACGACCGATACGCACCAACCAATCGTTGGTCGGGCGCCACGAGAGAAAAGCCCGTGTGATCGTCGCCTCTACATCCTGGTCGTTATTCAACGCGGGGGCTAGCTTGCCTTGCACGGTTACACCAAACTCGTTGTCCAGTTTGGCGTCCATTTGTATGCCGAACATGGAATCTCGCTTGAAGGTTCCCTGTTTGTTGACGAAACGTTGATAGTTGTATTCTTGGTCGGATTGGGCGAAACCGACAGTGGCAAAGCCGGAAAAGGCAAAGTCCACCGCTTGCACCGGCTGTGCGACTACAGCGGAAAGCGCCGCCCACAAGCCAGCCATAAGCTTTTTTCTATCGGTCGCAGTGAAGGCGACGCGCCTGTAAAGATTCATTATTATTTTTCTGCCCTGGCTAACCATCGACCCACATCGCTGCGATGCGCTGAAAATCGTCCTGAACGGCCATTAACGCATCGACCACCGACGGATCGAAGTGGCTGCCGCTCCCCTGCACGATAATGGCGATGGCTTGTTCGCGGCTCATCGCCGTTTTGTAAGGGCGCGCGGTGGTCAGTGCGTCGTACACGTCGGCCACGGCCATCAGGCGAGCGGGGAGGGAAATGTTCTCACCGGCCAGCGCATCGGGATAACCCGAACCGTCCCATTTTTCTTGATGGCTGCGGGCAATTTCCATAGCCATCGCCAGAAATTCACCGTTATCTCCCATGTGTTTGGCCGCCGTGCGCAACATCTCATAGCCGCGCGTGGTATGGGTTTTCATGATGTCAAACTCTTCCGGCGTCAGTTTGCCAGGCTTGAGCAAAATGTGATCGGGAATGGAAATTTTGCCGATGTCGTGCAGCGGCGCGGATTTGGCGATCAGTTCGATGTACTGCGGGGTGAACAGAGCGGCAAATGAGGGCAAACGGGCCAATTGCTCGGCCAGTAGGCGCGTGTATTGCTGGGTGCGGCGGATATGGTTGCCAGTGCACTCGTCGCGGAATTCGGCGAGCGAAACCATGACCATGATTGAGGCTTCCTGCAGCCGGGTGACATCGGAAAGGCGACGCTCCACTTCCTTTTTCAACCAGGCGTTTTGGTCTTGCAGAAAATCCTGCCAGGCTTTGAGTTGCAACTGGGTTTTGACGCGCGCCAGAACGATAGGCGGGCTAATCGGCTTGTGAATAAAATCCACCGCGCCGACCGAAAACCCCAGTTCCTCGTCTTCGATCTCAATCTTGGCGGTCAGAAAAATCACCGGCACATGCTGCGTCGCTTCGGCCGCCTTTAAGCGACGGCAAACCTCGTAGCCATCCATTTCCGGCATCATGATGTCGAGTAGCACCAGATCCGGCGGTGCAGCCGCCGCCAAGGTCAGGGCTTTGCTGCCACTGTTGGCCAGCTTGATGCGGTATTGATCCTTGAGCAGACTGTTAAGCAGGCTCAGGTTGGTCGGCGTGTCGTCTACCACCAGAACGGTGGGGCGTTCGTTGGCTAAGGGGGTCATGGGCTTTCCTCATGTACGGGTGCGACCACTGGCGGTTCCGAGGGTAGGTCGGCGAGCACCTCCAGGGCGGTGTCGAATTCAAAATTCTGCAGCGCCGTACCCAGGCGCATCAGTAATTGTGGCGCAAGTATTTTGATAAATTCCCGGCAATGATTTTCCCATAAATCAATGGCGTCACCATCGCCTTCGGCCAATAGTTGCCGCAACTTCGGCAGGCAATCGGGTAACGGGCCGGAGCGAGGCGCCGTAAATGCTGGCTCCGCTGTATCTTGTGCCGCTGCTTCCCGTTCTGCGGCGAAGACTCCTTGCAAAGCAGCGATCAGCGGGGTCAAGGGCGGCATTAAGGCGGCCAGGTCGGCCGATGCTTCCTCTGCCTGGTGGCCTTTGCAAGCGGCTTCGAGCTCGGCAGCCAGCGGCTGCACCGCGTTGGCGCCCAGCGTGCCGGCCAACCCTTTGAGCGTGTGCGCCAGACGCTCGGCATCTTCCCATTGGCCGTTAGCCAACTGCTGCGTGAAGGTGGCATGGCAATTGGCAAAGTCGTTGGCGAAGGTGGCGAGCATTTGCCGGTACAGTTGCAGCTTGTTGCCAGCACGGCGCAGGCCGGCGACACTATCCAGGCCGGCGATATTCGGCAACGGTACCGCCGCATGCTCATTAAGCCTACTGCTGCTGGCACAGGCAGTGGCGGCGGCCGGGGCGGTCTCCGAGTTGACGTAATAACGAGCCAGTATGGAGTACAAATCGACCGGCTCTATCGGTTTGCTCAGGTGTCCATTCATCCCCAAGGCCAGACAGCGTTCGCGTTCGTCGACCATCGCATGCGCGGTCATCGCCACCAAAGGCAGTGCGAGGTAGCGCGCATCGGTGCGCAGCCGACGGGTTGCTTCGTAGCCATCCATCACCGGCATCTGTAAATCCATGAATACCAGATGGAAATGGTTGGGGGCGACGACTGCCAGGCGATCCAGAGCTTCCTGACCGTTGTTAGCCACCGTTACCGCGATGCCACGGCTTTCCATCAGTTCGACGGCCAATTGCTGATTGATCTGATTATCTTCTACCAGCAGGACGCGCATTCCGTTCAAGTTGACTTCGACATCGCTGTCGTAGCTGCCGTTGCGCTCCTCGACGCTATGGCCGGTCAAGGTATTGAGCAGTTTGCGCAAGGCGGCGGGCAAAACCGGCTTGGGCAGGAAATACTGCGCACCAAGACGCTCGGCCGTTTCGTGGATGGTTTCCGAATCGTAGGCGGAAACTACGACCGGCAGCAGTGAATGGCCACCCCGGTTCGTGTTAGTGATACCGCTGTTTTGCAAGTCCTGAAGCAATGCGCTGCCGTCCATCCCCGGCATCACCCAGTCGACCAGCAGGAGATCATACGGCTGGCGGGTTTCGACGGCCTGTTTGAGCATAATCAAAGCCTCTTCGCCATTGCTGGCGTGCGCGATATTCTCGCCACGGGCCGACCCGACACCGAGTGCGGTAAGTAAATCGACTAAAACCAGCACGGCTTCGGGTTGGTCATCGACCACTAGGACACGCAATCCGTCGATGCCCGGCAGCACGGCAGCGGCGGGCGAAAGGGACTCGGCCACCTGGAAACGGGCGGTAAAGATAAAACTCGACCCCTGCCCCGGCACGCTTTCGACCCAGATGCGTCCACCCATCAATTCGACCAGCTTCTTCGAGATGGTCAGCCCCAATCCTGTGCCGCCATATTTACGGGTGGTCGAACCGTCGGCCTGCGTGAATTCCTGAAACAGGTTGCCCAACTGCTCGGGCGTCATGCCGATCCCGGTATCGTGCACGCAAAAGCGCAATAACACCTCACCATCGCTGCGTTCTTCGACATTGACCGTGAGTTTGATGTAACCCTGATGTGTGAACTTGACCGAATTGGACAACAGGTTGGTGAGAATCTGGCCGAGCCGCAGCGGGTCGCCGAGCAGCGCCCCGCAGTTCCCCAGTAGCAAAGGATCGGCGATGTCGAAGAGCAGCTCGATTTCCGTCTCGCGCGCACGCTGGCGCAATAAGGACAGCGAATTACCCACCACGTCTTCCAGGATGAAGCGCGCCTTTTCCAACTCCAGTTTGCCGGCCTCCACCTTGGAAAAGTCGAGGATGTCGTTAATGATACCGAGCAGTGCTTTGGCGGCGCCATGCACTTTGTCGATGTAGTCCTTTTGGCGCGGCGTCAGATCGGTCTTCAGCGCCAGATAAGCCATGCCGATGATCGCATTCATCGGCGTGCGGATTTCGTGACTCATGTTGGCTAAGAACATCGACTTGGCGCGCGTGGCATCCTCGGCTTTGCGATTAGCCGCTTCCAGTTCCCGTTGTGTCTGCTGACGCAGGTGGATGTCTTGTTCGATGGACTCGGCCATGCTGTCGAAGGTAGCGCCCAGCGCCATCAACTCGTCTACCCCGCGTTGGCTAGTGGACTCGCCACCGACGCCGGTACGGGTGGAATAGTCTCCATGCGACAGCTTCCCGGCCGCTGTCGATAAGCGGTCGATCGGTAGCAAGACGCGCCGACGGATCACCTGCGAGGCTAGCACGACCATGACAAAGGTGAAGGCCATGCTACCGAAGGTCCACAGAATCCACCGTTCCAGCTCTTTTGCCGCTTGGCTGACGGCTGTGTCGACTCGCTGATCGATGAGAGAAGCCAGGCCGGTTACCGTCAAGGCCAAATTGGATTTGAGTTGGTTATAGCGTTCGCTATGCACTTGCTGGCTGGCAAATTCAAGATCGGGCTTGCCATCCGAGACAAAATCCTCAGTCTTCGGATCGTACAAGCCCTGAGTGGCCGCAAAGGCAACCTGCTCGACCTGCTGCATCGCGGCGGTCGCCGCCGAAATCTGGTCGAGTGCCTCGAACTCTACCGGGCTAAAGCCCAGAGATCTCATGCGTTCCGCCAGCGAATGCCGTTCGCCGTTCTCGCTAAAACGATGCTGAATTTTGCCGGCAATCACCATATCCCAATAAGCGCCGGGGACGTAGTTTTCCGGCAAAGGCTTTTCGCCCTGGCGAATCGCCAGAATGTCGTAGTAATAGGTTAGATAGCGCGTCTGGCCAGTGCTGGTGTAATCCCGCACCAAGCGCGTCAGTTGTTCGGTTTCCTGACGCAAGTCGCTAGCCAGCAAGGTCGCACGCTGGCGATGTTCCTGCACGATCACCACGCTGTCGTAGGCTTGCTGGATCATCAGCAGAAATAGGGCGTTGACGCCCAGGGCGACAACGACCGCCCACGAAAACCACAAGTAGAATTGTTTAAGTTTCAAGGTGCGTCAGTTTTCTTTTTAACGGTAGAGTCAGCATACCGTGAGCGAAGAATCTTACGCACCGTTCAGCAAAGGGGCAAGGAGTGCATAAGAGCGTAACCCTTGGAGATCATTTATCCATGCGGATCTCCAGCCTTGTGTTCAGCATGGTTTGCCTATACGCAGCTCCTGCTAGGAAGGCGCTGATTAACGGTCATTTCGAGTGAAGCGAGAAATATAAATTGTTGATTTTAAATATTCCTCACCGCATTCGAAATGACAAAAGTGAATAAATCAGCGTTTCCCTAGCTACGCAAAGTTGGATTCTTGATTAAACCGGCGATTGCGCCGCGCCGGGCGCGCTGGCTTAGGTGACGCTCATCCGAAAGCAGGGTTTTAACCTTGTTGCGGAAAATGCCGCTGATGGTCACCGTCGAGCCGACCAGGGCCATCATTTCGCGTAGCGTTTCGCCTTCATGCAAGCCGATGATCTGTACGCCCTTGCCGCCCGACAGCCGTTTCATTTGCTCCAATGGAAAGACCAGTAAGCGTCCATCATCGGCGAGAGCGGCCAGATGGTCTTGTCCGGCAATGCGCACGGGCGGCAGAATGGTCGCGCCTTCTTCCATGGTCAGAAAGGCTTT